>NZ_BAAJYT010000032.1:0-31663 GCF_057541515.1 Acidovorax sp. KNOB132 | reverse complement strand
AAAGCCATGCATGCCTCCAGCCGAAAAGCCTTCTCGCCCCAGCCGGCCTGAAGGCCCTGCAGCGAATATTGTCCGGCATGCCACAGGCGGTGCAGGCCGGTGCGGGCCTTGTGGGGATGGGGTGTGAAGGGGGCAGACATAGGCCACGCATTTTCGCCGGCCTGTGTGGCAGTTATCGCCTCCGGCGAAAGAAGTTGTCGGCTTACTTTTTGGCGTGTTCGAAATGCACGAGCCGCGTGCCGGCCCAGATGTCGTGCCAGAACTGCCGCTCGGGCTGAAACCGGCTCAACAATGCCCAGACCGCCACCCACCCCAGCAGAATGACCGCCGATTCACCACCGGACAGCTGGAACGGCGCCATGGCCGCCAGCGGCGGCAAAAACCACAGCCAGCTCAGCGCGTAACGGGCGAGGGCCCGGGTCTGCGTGATCGGCTGTCCCAGCCGGTCCACCACCCGGATATGCCAGGTCTTCATGGCCAGCGTTTGTCCTCTGGCCCAGAACCAGACGAAATAGATGCCGAAGACAACGAAAAGAAAACCCTGGAGCGCATGGCGGTTGTCCAGCGCATTGCGTGTCTGGCTGAGCGTGCCGAAAAGATAGCCGGCAATGAACACCACCCCGAACATCAGCATGCCCTCGTAGAGCCAGCAAGCCATGCGACGGCGCAGCGAAGGGGTGGTGCCGTTCATCGCGGTGCGGGAAATGTCATGGCTGGCCATGGTGCTCTGAGACGGAGACGCAGACATGGCGGTATCACTGAGGCGGGTGAAGCGGGGTATTGTCCTGGGTCGGGGCGGCAGTGGGGGCTGCCTCGGCGGCCACCGGCTCTGCGCCGCTCAGCGGCGCCAGGGGCGAGGGAACAGCGATCGGCACCGAGATGGGTGCCGTTTCCACTGGAGGTGCCAGACTGGCCGCTGGGACCGATACCGGCAATGCCTGGGTCGGATGGAACTCGCTCACCGGCGGAATCTTGGGGGGATTGGGGCGGTTTGCATTCGCGACCGCGGCGGCAGGAACGCGGGCCAGCTTGCGAGGGGCCACGGGCCGGATCGCCGTGGCCGCGCCGGTGGGCCGAGGGGCCGCACGGGCCGCCAGCTGCTTCTTTTCCTCGGTAGGCAGGGCTTGGTACGCCTCCCACTGGGCCCACTTGTCATCCACGGCCAGTTTCTTGGTGGCGGCGTAGTTCAAACGGGCCTGACTGCGCTGCTGAAGGCTGAGGTTGGCCCAGTCGGTCATGCGCCCCAGCATCTTTTCGCGCTCTTGTGGCGACAAGGTAGGAAAGCTTGCGGACAGTGTGATCCAGCGCCGTTTTTGCGCCTCGCTGAGCAGGCTCCAGCGGGAGGCCAGGGGGGCAAGCGCTTCCTTTTGCGCGGCCGTCAAAGATTGCCATGCAGGCCCCGAGCCTGCACTGTCAGGATCCTGAAGCCGTAACTCCGGCCCACGGGCGGTGTGTTTGCTGGCCAGCGCCTCGGCTGGCATGGGCGCCACCGGTGCCATCCCGACCTGTGTCCAGGCTTGCCAGCCGCCCGCGACGAGCGCGCCCAGCAAGACAAAAGCCAGCACGGCGGCTGGCATCAGGCGGGGGGCGTCCAAAGGGCTGGCGGGCATGCAATCTGCAATAGGGTCAGTGGGTCGGGTTGGCGGACGTCTTGAGGAATT
This sequence comes from Acidovorax sp. KNOB132, assembly GCF_057541515.1. Lineage (NCBI taxonomy): Bacteria > Pseudomonadati > Pseudomonadota > Betaproteobacteria > Burkholderiales > Comamonadaceae > Acidovorax > Acidovorax sp. KNOB132. The sequence goes on along the minus strand of NZ_BAAJYT010000032.1, from coordinate 30,002 downwards.
GAAGGAATCCCGGATCGGCATAAGCAGATGGCGGAAGATCATCCGTGAGCAAGGCGGCGTCCACCTCTGCCACCTCGTTCACCCCTTTTTCGTCCTGCGAGACATTGATGACCACCAGCCCGACGAGCAGTGCGGTGATTGGAACGGCCGACACCAGGGCGCGCCACCAGCTACCGCCTTCTCCGCCCCAGCCCAGCACCGCGCTGTTGCCGGAAGCCAACACGGCGGGAGCCGTCTGCCGCGCCGGTGCGACCACCTTGCGTTTCGCAAGGGCCTGCACCCGCGCAGCACGGAGCCGCTCAGAAATATCGTAAGGAAGCTCGGCCGTGCCATCGGAAAGGCGTGCCGTCACACGGCGCGCAAAACGCTCTGCGGCAATTTCCGCAGGATGGGTTGAGGACTGGTAATTCATAGTTCGATTCCTTTCGCCTTCAGTGCTTTGCTGAGGGTCTGGACGGCACGAAAGCAGTGCGTTTTGACGCTGCCTTCCGAGCAGCCCATCGCAGCCGCCGTTTCTGCAACATCCATCTCTTCCCAGTAACGCATCAAAAACGCCTCCCGTTGACGAGCTGGCAACTCTTGAATTTCCGCTTCGATGTCGTGAAAAACCTGGGCACGCCTGACCAGATCTTCCGCGCTTTGGGCTGTCTCGCCGCCCTCGGGGCCCGAATAGGCTTCCAGCAGATCGAAATCTGCACCGTCTTCTCCCGGCCCTTCGAAGTCGCTCATGCTGGAAAACAACGCATTGCGTGTCTTCTGGCGCCGAAACCAGTCCAGCGTGCAGTTGGACAGGATGCGCTGAAAGAGCATGGGCAACTCGGCCACCGGCTTGTCACCATAGTGCTCGGCCAGCTTGAGCATGCTGTCCTGAACGATGTCCAGTGCCGACTCCTCATTGCGTACGTGATAAAGCGAGCGCTTGTATGCTCGCTTTTCTACGCTTTTGAGGAAGTTGGAGAGTTCTTGTTCGGTAGCCAAGACAAAGGTGCCCGCTGATCGGGGCTTGGGGTTCGTTGGCGACAAACGCCAGCGCGTGATTGCCGAGTTTATCGCATCGACTTCAAGTCTTTTGGGCGTGCCGTGCCCAGAATCCATGTTGCAGTGCCATAATCCGGCCTGCAATTCAAAAGGCAAACGGGTTTCGGTCCGGCGCAGCAATCATCTCGCCCATGTCCGAAGCCTCAAGTTCCAAGTCGGCTCCACAAGAGTCCGCACAAGGGGCACCCAAGGTTTTTCGTTAGAGAAATTCGCAAAGGTTGATCATGGAAATCTCCAAGGCCGAAATCACTTCGGCGGCCGCTGCCACGCAGGGCGCTTCGCATTCCCCGTCCCAGGACCTCATGGGGTCCGAAATCCTCATCAAGTCTTTGCAGGCCGAAGGCGTGCAATTCATCTGGGGCTATCCGGGTGGCGCGGTTCTCTACATCTACGACGCGCTCTACAAGCAAGAGACCATTCAGCATGTGCTCGTGCGCCACGAGCAGGCTGCAGTGCATGCTGCCGACGGCTACGCCCGTGCCACTGGTGAAGTGGGGGTCGCCCTCGTCACTTCCGGCCCCGGATTGACCAATGCCGTGACCGGAATCGCCACGGCCTACATGGATTCCATTCCCATGGTCATCATCTCCGGACAGGTGCCGACGGCCGCGATCGGGCTGGACGCCTTCCAGGAGTGCGATACCGTGGGCATCACGCGCCCCATCGTGAAGCACAATTTTCTCGTCAAGGATGCCCGCGATCTGGCCATGACGATGAAAAAGGCCTTCCACATCGCCCGCACCGGCCGTCCCGGACCGGTGGTGGTCGATATCCCGAAAGACGTCTCCTTCAAGAAGGTGGCCTACCACGGGTATCCGCAGAGCGTCGAAATGCGCTCCTACAACCCTGTTCGCAAAGGCCATGGCGGCCAGATCCGCAAGGCGCTGCAGTTGCTGCTGACCGCCAAGCGGCCTTACATCTACACGGGTGGCGGCGTTTTGCTGGGCAATGCCACGCAAGAATTGCGCACGTTGGTGGACATGCTGGGTTATCCGGTGACCAATACCCTGATGGGATTGGGCGCATACCCGGCGAGCGATCGCAAGTTCCTCGGCATGCTGGGCATGCATGGCACGATCGAAGCCAACAACGCCATGCAGAACTGTGACGTGCTCCTGGCGGTCGGCGCACGGTTCGATGACCGCGTCATCGGCAACGTGAAGCACTTTGCGCAGAACGATCGCAAGATCATCCATATCGATATCGACCCTTCGAGCATCTCCAAACGCGTCAAGGTCGATATTCCCATCGTTGGCGACGTCAAGGATGTACTGACGGAGCTGATCACCATGGTGAGCGAATCCAGCACTCGGGCCGATGCCGGTGCCTTGGCCGCCTGGTGGGACGCGATCGAAGGCTGGCGCAAGCGCGAATGCCTCAAATACGATCGCAGCAACAACGAAGTCATCAAGCCGCAATACGTGGTCGAAACCCTCTGGAACATGACCAAGGATGCCGACACCTATGTGACCTCCGATGTGGGGCAGCATCAGATGTGGGCGGCTCAGTACTATCGATTCGATGAGCCGCGCCGCTGGATCAATTCCGGTGGACTTGGCACGATGGGTGTGGGTATTCCTTATGCCATGGGCATCAAGTTGGCGAAGCCGGACGCCGAAGTGTTCTGCATCACGGGCGAAGGCTCGGTGCAGATGAACATTCAGGAGTTGTCCACCTGCCTGCAATACAACACTCCCATCAAGATCTGTGCGTTGAACAACCGTTACCTTGGCATGGTGCGGCAGTGGCAGGAAATTGAATATTCTGGCCGCTATAGTCACAGCTACATGGACGCGTTACCCAACTTCGTGAAGCTGGCGGAAGCGTATGGCCACGTGGGTCTTTTGATCGAGCGGCCGCAAGACGTCGAGCCCGCGCTGCGCGAGGCGCGCAAGCTCAAGGACCGCACGGTTTTCATGGACTTCCGCACTGATCCGACGGAGAACGTGTTCCCGATGGTTCAGTCTGGCAAGGGCATTACCGAAATGCTTTTGGGATCGGAAGATCTTTAAGCCTAATCGCTCTTCAGCGCTTTGCCATAAAGCGTTGCCAGCTATTCTTTGAATAGCAATATCTCCAACGACGAATCTATTGCCTGCCGAGCTTGGCGCTTACCAGCGCCAGGGGAGGGCAGCGAAAAGAGGAATCTGCACCCATGAAGCACATCATTGCCGTCCTGCTGGAAAACGAACCCGGCGCGCTGTCCCGCGTCGTCGGCCTGTTTTCCGCACGGGGCTACAACATCGAATCGCTGACCGTGGCTCCCACGGAAGACGCGTCGCTTTCGCGCATGACGATACAGACCACGGGGTCCGATGACGTGATCGAGCAAATCACCAAGCATCTGAACCGCCTCATCGAAGTCGTGAAGGTGGTCGACCTGACCGAGGGCGCGTACACCGAGCGGGAGCTCATGATGGTGAAGGTGCGTGCTGTCGGCAAAGAGCGCGAAGAGATGAAACGCATGGCGGACATCTTTCGCGGCCGAATTATCGACGTCACAGAGAAGAGCTACACCGTCGAGTTGACGGGAGATCAGTCCAAGAACGATGCGTTTTTGCAGGCCATCGACCGCACCGCCATCCTGGAAACCGTGCGAACCGGCGCCAGCGGCATCGGCCGCGGTGAACGCATTCTGCGTGTCTGATCCATTCCGCTTATTTCCTCACCTTTTTTCACTACCCCCTCATCGATTCAACCTGGAGCCAACATGAAAGTTTTCTACGACAAAGACTGTGACCTGAGCCTGATCAAAGGCAAGACCGTGGCCATCATCGGCTATGGCTCGCAAGGGCACGCCCATGCGCAAAACCTGAACGACAGCGGCGTGAAGGTCGTGGTTGGCCTGCGCAAGGGCGGGGCCTCGTGGGACAAGGTCGGCAAGGCTGGCCTCAATGTGCTGGAAGTGAACGAAGCGGTGAAGGCTGCCGACGTCGTCATGATTCTGCTGCCCGATGAGCAGATCGCCGAGGTCTACACGAACAATGTGGCCCCGCACATCAAGCAGGGCGCATCGCTGGCCTTCGCACACGGGTTCAACGTGCATTACAACCAAGTCGTGCCCCGCGCTGACCTGGACGTCTGGATGGTGGCCCCGAAGGCTCCTGGCCATACCGTGCGCAACACCTACACCCAAGGCGGTGGCGTGCCCCATCTGGTGGCAGTGCACCAGGACAAGTCCGGCAAGGCCCGCGATCTGGCCCTGTCGTACGCCATGGCCAATGGTGGCGGCAAGGCCGGCATCATCGAGACCAACTTCAAGGAAGAGACCGAGACAGACCTGTTCGGCGAACAGGCCGTGCTGTGCGGTGGCGCGGTCGAGCTGATCAAGATGGGTTATGAAACCCTGGTCGAAGCCGGCTACGCCCCTGAAATGGCTTACTTCGAGTGCCTGCATGAGCTCAAGCTCATCGTGGACCTGATCTACGAAGGCGGCATTGCCAACATGAACTACTCGATCTCCAACAACGCCGAGTTCGGCGAGTACGTGACCGGCCCGGAAGTGATCAATGCTCAGTCGCGCGAAGCCATGCGCAACGCCCTGAAGCGCATCCAGAACGGCGATTACGCCAAGATGTTCATTCAGGAAGGCCGCCTGAACTATCCATCGATGACGGCTCGCCGCCGCAACACGGCCGACCACAGCATCGAAGTGGTGGGCAACAAGCTGCGCGCGATGATGCCCTGGATCGCCAAGAACAAGCTGGTGGACCAGACCCGCAACTGATCGCCGCCGCGTGCCTGCGGTCTCGGCGGTGGGCACCAAGATTGCAGGGAGGCCACTTCGGTGGCCTTTTTCTTTGGATTCTCATAGTGTGTGCAGGCACTACACTCCGCTGTCCGCCGATCACTGGGATCCGGCAGAGGTACTCTAATTTTGATAGCTGCTTGCGCTGACCGTGTGGGCGCTGGAGGTTCATTTGATGCACGAGGGCAATGATTTCGCCAATGACACGCCCGTGGTGGTGCGCAAGCGGCGAAAAGGCATCTACATACTGCCCAATCTGTTCACGTTGGCGGCGCTTTTCGGGGGGTTCTATGCCATCGTGATGGCCATGAATGGCCGCTTCGATCTTGCTGCCGTCGGTGTGTTCTGTGCCATGGTGCTCGATAGCCTGGACGGGCGTGTGGCCCGGATGACCAATACGCAGAGTGCCTTTGGCGAGCAGATGGACTCGCTCTCCGACATGGTGTCTTTCGGAGCCGCACCAGCGCTCATTGCCTATGAGTGGGCGCTGAAGGGGCTTGGACGCTGGGGATGGATCGCCGCTTTCGTCTATTGCGCCTGTGCGGCCCTGCGATTGGCCCGTTTCAATGTGAACACCGGCGTGGTGGACAAGCGGTACTTTCAAGGCTTGCCATCGCCCGCCGCCGCCGCATTGGTGGCAGGCTTCATCTGGTTGTTGACGGAACTCGGTGTGCGCCGCGGCGAGACGGGCTGGATGAGCTGGTCACAGGTGAGCTGGACCATGTTCGGCTTCACGCTGTATGCGGGCCTTACGATGGTGACCAATGTCCCGTTTTACAGTTTCAAAGACATTCAGATGAAGAAGAGTGTGCCGTTCGCCGTCATCGTTTTGATCGCGCTGGGTATCGCCATCATCAACATCCACCCACCCACCGTGCTGTTCAGCGTGTTCGTGCTGTATGGCCTGAGCGGATACTTCGTCTATGCGTGGCGCAAGGCGAAAGGGCAGCACAGCAGCGTGATCAGCATGTCCACTGACGAGCCGGACGAACGTGGCTTGCACAAGTGATTGCGCCGCTGGGTGAGGCTGGTGTGCTACATTGCGCCGCATGAAAACGCTGGCACTGCCGCTGCTATCGCTATTCGCTTTCGGGCGAAGACGCTAGCGCACAGGCGCTCTTCTTGCAAAAAGGCCCGTATGCATCCGCAGCGGGCCTTTTTGCTTTGCGTGCCAGAATTTCAACGTTGCGGACCCCCACCATCTCTGGAGAAACACAATGGCAGACAAGCTGATTATTTTCGACACCACGTTGCGCGACGGCGAGCAGTCGCCTGGCGCATCCATGACCAAGGACGAGAAGCTGCGCATTGCGCGCCAACTCGAGCGTCTCAAGGTCGATGTGATCGAAGCGGGGTTTGCTGCCAGCTCCAACGGGGATTTCGAGGCGGTACAGTCCATCGCGCAAGCCATCAAGGACTCGACTATCTGCTCCCTGTCCCGCGCGAACGATCGTGATATTTCGCGCGCAGCGGAAGCGCTGAAAGGGGCCAATAGCGCACGCATCCATACGTTCATTGCGACGAGTCCGCTGCACATGGAAAAGAAGCTGCGCATGACCCCCGAGCAGGTGCTGGAGCAGGCCAAGCAGTCGGTCCGATTCGCCCGCAACCTGATTGGCGACATCGAGTTCAGCCCGGAGGACGGGTACCGCAGCGAGATGGATTTCCTGTGCCGCGTCCTGGAAGCCGTGATTGCGGAAGGAGCCACCACGATCAACGTGCCTGACACCGTCGGCTATGCGGTTCCCGAACTGTATGGCAACTTCATCAAGACTTTGCGGGAGCGGATTCCCAACAGCGACAAGGCCATCTGGTCGGTGCATTGCCACAACGATCTGGGCATGGCGGTGGCCAACTCTCTGGCGGGCGTGAAGATCGGCGGTGCCCGCCAGGTCGAGTGCACGATCAACGGGCTGGGTGAGCGGGCAGGCAACTGCTCGCTGGAAGAGATCGTGATGGCCGTCAAGACACGCAAGGACTACTTTGGACTGGAGCTGGGCATCGAGGCCCAGCACATCGTGGCGGCCAGCCGCATGGTCAGCCAGACGACGGGGTTCGTCGTGCAGCCCAACAAGGCCGTGGTGGGCGCCAATGCTTTTGCGCATGCCAGCGGGATCCATCAGGATGGCGTGCTGAAGGCCCGTGACACCTACGAAATCATGCGGGCCGAGGATGTGGGCTGGTCTGCCAACAAGATCGTGCTGGGCAAGTTGAGTGGCCGCAATGCCTTCAAGCAGCGTTTGCTTGAATTGGGTGTGCAGCTTGACAGCGAAACGGACGTCAACAGCGCTTTCGCCAAGTTCAAGGAGTTGGCGGACCGCAAAAGCGAGATCTTCGACGAGGACATCTTGGCGCTGGTCAGTGGTGAGAGTGCCGCCAACGAGCAGGAGCAGTATGGCTTCGTGTCGTTGTCGCAGCACAGCGAAACGGGCGAGCGCCCGCAAGCCACCATTGTCTTCACCGTGGGCGGCAAGGAGGTGCGGGGCCAGTCGGATGGCAATGGGCCTGTGGATGCTTCACTCAAGGCCATCGAGTCGCACGTCAAGAGTGGGGCCGAAATGGTGCTCTATTCGGTCAATGCCATCAGCGGTTCGACGGAGAGCCAGGGGGAAGTGACGGTGCGGCTGCAGAACAGCGGCCGGGTGGTGAACGGGGTGGGGGCAGACCCGGACATCGTGGTCGCGTCAGCCAAAGCCTATATCAGTGCGTTGAACAAATTACAAAGTAAAGCCGATAGAGTCGCCGCACAAGGCTGACCATCGAATTTATAATTCATTCACTTTATTGAAAGGTCGCGCAAGGTATTGATCTTGCGCGACTTTTTTCGATTCTGTACACTGACAAACACTTTTTACCGCTTGGAGCATTCTGATGCACGTACGCCCTCGCGCTTCTTCTCGTTTTTTTTCGCACCGTCGCATTCCTTGCGATGAGCATTGCGCTCACGGCCACCTCGGTGCACGCGGCAGAGCGAAAGAAGGTGCAGGTCAAGAAGCAGGCTGCATCTTCGACTGCCAAACAGCGTCCTGTGGCACGCTCTGCCACGGTGGTTTCCCGCAAGGCGGTGACCCGTGTCAAGGCCACCACCCGCGCATCCGCGCGTAGCGTGAAGGCCGCTACTCGCATGGTGGCCGTCCCTGAAAAGTTGTCCTTCGGACAAGTCGCCGGCCTGCACTCCCTCACCGATCCCCTGGATTTGAAGTCCAGCGTGGCCTTGGTCATCGACCAGGAGACCAACGAAGTCCTGCTGAGCAAGAACGACCATGCCGTTCTGCCCATTGCATCGCTGACCAAATTGATGACCGGGCTGCTCGTATCGCAAGCCCACTTGCCGATGGATGAGCCCATCACCATCACGCAAGACGACGTGGATACCGAGAAGTTCAGCAGTTCTCGTTTGGCCGTGGGCACGACCCTCACGCGGGGCGAGATGATGCATCTGGCCCTCATGTCCAGCGAAAACCGTGCGGCACATGCCTTGGGCCGCACCTTCCCTGGCGGGCTGGAAGCTTTTGTCGCGCAGATGAACGCGAAGGCGAAGCTGCTGGGCATGACGGATACCCGCTATGTGGAGCCCACGGGCCTGTCCAGCCATAACCAGTCCAGTGCCCGCGATCTGGCCACTTTGGTCAATATTGCCCATGGCGATCCCCTGCTGCGCGAACTCACTACGTCTCCCAGCTATGAAGTGGCCGTGGGGCGCCGCACGCTGCAGTACAACAACACCAATCGGCTCGTGAAAAGTCCGGCTTGGGACATCGGCCTTCAGAAGACGGGCTACATCTCCGAAGCAGGCCGTTGCCTGGTGATGCAGGCCCAGATATCGGGCCGCAAGCTGATCATGGTTTTCCTGGATTCTGCAGGCAAGTTCAGCCGCCTGGGCGATGCTGAGCGCGTGCGCAACTGGGTGGAAAAACTGCCTTCCATTGGTGGTGCTCCCACCCTTCACGCCATCGGCACGAAGCCCTAACGCAACTCGGTCCCCGCCTGTTCTGAATGGCAGGGCTTGAGATCAGGAGAGGCGAAAGACCAAAGGCAATCCGACCCCTTTGAACCACGCGCATTGCTTGCCATGCGCGTTTTTTTCTTGGGGCATGCTAGGGGGCAGTTGTTTTGTCGCGCCGGCTGGTGGAATAGCCCAGGGCCTGGGAGATTTCGCTGGCAGTCGCCTGGAGCTTTGGCAGCCAGTTCTCATCCAGGCGATCCGCGGGGGCGGAGATCGAAAGGCCTGCGACCAGATGGGCCTGGTCGTCGTACACGCCCGCTGCCATGCAGCGCACGCCAAGTTCGAGTTCCTCGTTGTCTCGCGCAATACCGTATTGGCGGGCTTTGCCCAATTCGCGCTCCAGCACCGGCAGCTGCGTGATGCTGTTGCGGGTGTGTCCCGACAGGCCGGTGCGCATCGCATAGGCTCTGACCCGCTGGGGATCGTCTGCGGCCAGAAACAGTTTGCCCGTCGACGTCAGATGCAGCGGCGCTCGGCCGCCGATGGCACGGACCACCTGCATGCCGGAGCGTTCGCTGTAGGCTCGCTCGACATACACGATCTCATCACCCTGGCGCATGCTCAGATTGACAGGCTGCTGAATCAGCTTGTGCAGGTTGCGCATCGGGGTCAACGCCGCATCGCGCACGCTCAGGCGCGCTTTCACCAGGTTGCCCAATTCCAGCAAACGCATGCCGAGGCGGTAGCTGCCGGATTCCGGGCGGTCCACAAAACGGCCGATGGTCAGGTCGTTCAGGATGCGGTGGGCCGTGGAGGGGTGCAAACCGGTCTTCTCGCTGATTTCCTTGAGGGAAATCGCTTCCTCGCGCGAGGTGAGCACGTCGATGAGTGCAAACATGCGCTCCAGCACCTGGACGCTGGGTTTGGCGGGCGCGCCGGCATCGTCTTTTTTTCATGGTGATGTGTGTTGACGAGAAGCGCGCATTTTATCTTGTGAAATGCAGGGCGGCCGTCTTCACCACCTCATGGCGCGAGTCTCCATTCGCCGTTGGTCCGCAATTCATGGGGCAGAAAGCGTGCCTTGTAGTTCATCTTCGGGCTCTCTTCGATCCAGTAGCCCAGGTAGACATAGGGCAGATCCAGAGTACGCGCCTGCTCGATCTGCCACAGCACGTTGTAGGTGCCGTAGCTGCAGCTGGGGTCGGGTTCGTAGAACGTGTAGACGGCAGACAAGCCGTCGTCCAACACGTCCAGAATCGAGACCATCCGCAATGCACCGGGTGTGCCGTCCAGGTCGGGTTCACGGAACTCCACGAGCCGGGAGTTGACCCGGCTCTGCAGCAGGAACTGGGTGTACTGGTCGATGCTGTCGTGGTCCATGCCGCCGCCGCAGTGGCGCAGGTTCTGGTAGCGCAGATAAAGCTGGTAGTGCTCGGGCACGTAGCCCAGGCGCAGGACGCGTGCCTGCAGGTTTCCGTGCTTCGCCCATGCGCGGCGCTGGCTGCGATCGGGCTTGAACGATTTGGACAGCACGCGCAGCGGCGTACAAGCTTGGCAGCCATCGCAGTAGGGGCGGTAGGTGAACATGCCGCTGCGGCGAAACCCCCGCGACACCAAATCCGAATACACATCGTTCTGGATCAGGTGGCTGGGGGTGGCAACCTGCGAGCGTGCCTGCCGTGCAGGCAGGTAGCTGCATGGGTAAGGGGCCGTGGCATAGAACTGCAAGGTGTGCAGCGGCAGATCGTTGAGTTGCGTCATCCCGGATTCCCATTAGGGGGCATCAGCGCAGTCCAGTATACGGGCTCGAATTTCCAGGAAACCGGTGCTTCCCGGGAGGCCTTTGCCACGTGGTCGAGGAACCGGGCGCGGTCTATTTCATGGGCGCCGAAAGACGCCAGATGGGCTGTGTTCTGCTGGCAGTCGATAAGCGCCACGCCGTGGTGCCGGCACAAGCAGACGAAAGCTGCGAGCGCGACCTTCGATGCATCGGTGGCGTGGGCGAACATCGATTCGCCAAAAACGGCTTTGCCCAGCGCGATGAAGTACAGCCCGCCGACGAGCCGGCCGTCGACCCACGTCTCCACGCTGTGCGCAAAGCCGGCGGTGTGGAATGCACGATAGGCGTCCACCATCTGCGGCACGATCCAGGTGCCGTTCTGGCCCGACCTTGGCGTGCCGGCACAGGCCTTGATGACCGCGCCGAAGTCATGGTCCACGCGGATTTCGCACTGGGGCGAGACGCGGAATTTCTGCAAGGTGCGGCGCAGTGAACGGTGCAGACGAAATTCCGCCACGGGCAGCACCATGCGGGGATCGGGGCTCCACCAGAGCACGGGTTGCCCGGGGCTGAACCACGGAAAAATGCCTTGCTGGTAAGCACTTTTCAATTGGGCGACGCTGAGATTTCCACCAGCGGCCAGCAGTCCCGGGGCCGCGGATTCGCTGCCCCAGCTGAGCGCCACGCTGGGAAATTCGTCGCCGGGTTGCAGCCAAGGCAAATGATCGTCAGCCATGCACAGGGAAGAATGGAAGAAGCAACGCATTGTCGCCGAGTGCGCAGGGCGGCGGGGCGGAGAGGCCACCTTCGGATCGGTTGTGCGGAGACTGCTTGGATGGAGTCGATCCGAGCCTGCCTTCAGCAGGCGATGGCAAAAAGGCCATCCCCGCGGATGGCCTTTCACTGGGGCGAGTGGCGGCGCTCGGGCCCCAGCCTCATCCGATCAGGGAATCAGGCGAACCTGCTCCACCTCGAACTCCATTTTGCGGATGCCCTTGTCGACCTCTCCCACCAGTTCCACCCGCTGCTGGGCACTGATGGGTTGGCCTGCCGGAAAGCGTTTGTCCGAAATCTCGACCGGCATGCGGCCGCTGTCGTCTGCGAAGGTGTAGTTTTTGCCGCCGTCGTGGGACACGATGCGGCCTTGCAGGCGGACGTGCTGGTCGTCCGTGGCGGTGTCGAGCAGTTGCTTGACCGTCATCGTGGGCACCGAGGTGGGCCCGGTGTAGCCGCTGCCGGGTGCCGGTGCTGCAGCATGTTCGCCCGTGGTGGGACCGGTGTACTGCGCCATGGCTGGTGCGGAGGCGCCCAGCAGGCCGAGGGTGAGAACGAGCGCGGTGGTGGTTTTCTGCATGGCTTCACTCCTTTGGGATGATTGAATGGCCTGCGGGTTGGGTGACCCGCGGCAAGGAGCCACAGAGGATGCCGAAGCGGCAGAGGGCGGGGTGTAGGCGATGGCCGGACGGCCGATTCGGTCGATGTCGGCAATGACGGGCCAAAAAATTACTGGTCCAGCAGACAAAAAAAAAGCCCGCTATCGATGAAATAGCGGGCTTTTGTACAGCCTGGAAGGCTGTCGATGGCTCCTCGACCTGGGCTCGAACCAGGGACCTACGGATTAACAGTCCGGCGCTCTACCGACTGAGCTATCGAGGAATATTCGGTATCTGACTAGCGATGTAAAAGGCCCTGCGTACACATGCAAGGCCTTGATGATCTTGGCTCCTCGACCTGGGCTCGAACCAGGGACCTACGGATTAACAGTCCGGCGCTCTACCGACTGAGCTATCGAGGAACAAGACTTAGATTATATACACAAAAAGTGAGCAAATTCGAAGAACTGCGGTTGCCTGATGGATCGGGTTGCAGGTTGCTTCCCATGGGCCCTCAACGGGCCGGCTCTGGCCGTTGCCACAGCCAGGCGAGCACGCACGCCATGCACAGCGAAGCGCTGATGGCCACCCAGCGGGGTGCGTGGCTGAAGGCGAGCACGGCCGCCGCGAGCGCCATGAGGATGCTGGCGCTCCACTTGGCGCGGCGGCTCACCTGGCCGCCGTTGGCCCAGTCGCGCAGCATGGGGCCGAAAAGCGGGTGGCGCCACAGCCACGCGTGCAGCCGGGGTGAACTGCGGGCCGCCGCCCAGCCGGCCATGAGGATGAACACCGTGGTCGGCAGGCCGGGCACGAAGATGCCGATGATGCCGGTCACCAGGCTCAGCACCGCAAAGCACAGCAGCAGCCAGCGCACCGGCAGGGGCAGCGGGGCAGGGCTGGGTGGCGGCGGTGGCAAAGGCGCTGGCGGGGGCGGCATGCCTGGATTGTGCCTGCGGCATGGGGTTGGTCGGCGCGCTATGCTGCGGGCACTTCGACGCTGACCGTCGGCCCTTCTTTTCATTCCCATGACCGTTCAACACATTCTCAAGATGGGCGATCCGCGCCTGCTGCGCGTGGCCCAGCCCGTGACCGAGTTCGACACCGACGCGCTGCACCTGCTGGTGCGCGACATGCTGGACACCATGGAGGCCGTCAATGGCGCCGGCCTGGCCGCGCCGCAGATCGGCGTGGATCTGCAATTGGTGATCTTCGGCTCGGACCGCAAGAACCCCCGCTACCCCGACCGGCCCCTGGTGCCGCGCACCGTGTTGCTCAACCCGCAGATCACCCCGCTGGGCGACGAGGAGGAAGAGGACTGGGAAGGGTGCCTGTCCGTTCCCGGCCTGCGCGGCAAGGTGCCGCGCTGGTCCCGCATCCGCTACCAGGGCCTGGACCCGTATGGCGACCCGATCGACCGCACGGCGGAGGGGTTCCATGCGCGCGTGGTGCAGCACGAATGCGACCACCTGATCGGCAAGCTCTACCCGATGCGGGTGCGCGACTTCACCCAGTTCGGCTACACCGAGGTGCTGTTTCCCGAGCTCGCCGACGCGGAAGACGACTGACGGACCAGGCAGGCGTTGCCTCGGAAAATATGAATGGAATTGGCCGCCAGCGCAAACAATACTAGGGCGTTGTGCTGTCAAATAAGTAGCATCAGATGCGGCGGATCCCAGCGGTCCGTCACTCGGACAACGCGTTCAGCAGTTCGGTCTCGATCTGGATCTGCCGCGCGTTGCTCTGCAGTTCCGGGCCGTGCACGAGGAAGGTGTCTTCCACGCGCTCGCCCAGGGTGCTGACCTTGGCCAGCTGCACGCTCAGGTGGTGGCGCGAAAGGATGCGCGCCACCAGGTAGAGCAGGCCCGCCCGGTCGCTGGCGGAGATGTTGATGAGCCAGCGCTGGGCTTTCTCGTCGGGGCGCAGCGTGACGCGCGGGGCCACGGGAAAGCTCTTCACGCGGCGCGAGACGCGCTTGCGCGCCGGCTCGGGCAGGCCCGCGGTTTCGTCCTCGATCGCGCGGGCGAGATCGCTCTCCACCATGTGCGTGAGTTCGCGGTAGTGCCCGGCCTGCTCCGAGGCCACGACCTGGAACGTGTCGAGCGCGCAGCCATCGTGGGCGGTGTGCACCCGCGCATCAAGGATGCTGAAGCCCGCCCGGTCGAAATAGCCGCAGATGCGGGCGAAGAGGTCGGGCTGGTCGGGCGCATAAACCGCCACCTGCAGGCCTTCGCCCGCCAGCGACTGCCGCGCGCGGACCACGGTGCGGCCGGTGCCCACGTAGCGCGAGAGGTGGCGCGTGTGCCAGGCGATGTCGGCGGCTTCGTGCCGCATGAAATAGCCCACGTCCAGCGTGTCCCACAGCTTCTTGTGCGCCTCGAACGGCTGGGCCTGCAGCGCCAGCATGACCATGGCTTCGCGCTTGCGGGCCTCGATTTCGGCGGCGGCATTGGGGGCGTGGCCGCCCAGGGCGCGCAGCGTGGCGCGGTACAGGTCTTCCAGCAGCTTGCCCTTCCACGCGTTCCAGACCTTGGGGCTGGTGCCGCGGATGTCCGCGACGGTGAGCAGGTACAGCGCGGTGAGGCGGCGCTCGCTGCCCACGCGCTGGGCGAAAAGCGCGATCACGTCGGGATCGGACAGGTCCTGCTTTTGCGCGACCTGGCTCATGGCCAGGTGCTCGCGCACCAGGAACTCGACCAGCGCCGCGTCTTCCTCGTCCACGCCGTGCTGGCGGCAGAAGTGGCGCACTTCCTCTGCGCCGATCTTGGAGTGGTCGCCGCCGCGGCCCTTGCCGATGTCGTGGAACAGCGCCGCCAGGTACAGCAGCCACGGCTTGTCCCAACCACCGGCCAGCTGCGAGCAGAACGGGTATTCGTGCGCATGCTCGGCCATGAAGAAGCGGCGCACGTTGCGCAGCACCATCAGGATGTGCTGGTCCACGGTGTAGACGTGGAACAGGTCGTGCTGCATCTGGCCCACGATGCGGCGAAACGGCCAGAGGTAGCGGCCCAGCACCGAGGTCTGGTTCATGAGCCGCATCGCATGCGTGATGCCCGAGGGCTGCCGCAGGATCTTCATGAAGGTCGCGCGGTTGACGGGGTCGCGGCGGAAGGCGCTGTCCATCGCCCCGCGGGCGTTGTAGAGCGCGCGCAGCGTGCGCACCGACAGGTCCTTCAGCCCCAGCGTGGTTTCGTAGAGCAGGAAGGTTTCCAGGATGGCGTGGGGGTTCTTCTCATACAGGTCGTCGCTGGCCACCTCGACGAGGCCGGCCTTCTCGAAGAAGCGGTCGTTGATGCGGTGCAGTTCGTGCGTGGAGGGGCTGAGCCGCTCCTCGATGTTCAGCAGCAGGATCTGGCTGAGCTGCGACACGGCCTTGGCTGCCCAGTAATAGCGGCGCATGAGGGTTTCGCTCGCGCGCATGGCCAGGCGCTTGCCGTCGGGCGAGTGGGAGCGGTAGCCGAACGATTCGGCCACGGCGGTCTGCAGGTCGAACACCAGACGGTCCTCGTGGCGGCCGGCCACGGCGTGCAGCCGCGCGCGGATGAGAAACAGCACGGCCTCGTTGCGCTCGATCTGGGCCACCTCGAACGGCGTGGCCATGCCGTTGGCAGCCAGTTCGCGCCAGTCGCGTCCCAGGCCGGCCGCGCGGGCGACCCACAGCACCGTCTGCAGGTCGCGCAGGCCGCCGGGCGACTCCTTGCAGTTGGGCTCCAGCGAGTAAGGCGTGTTCTCGTACTTGGTGTGGCGCTGGCGCATCTCCAGCGTCTTGGCGATGAGGAAGTCCTGCGCGTCCATCTGCGCGTCGTAGCGCTGCTGGAACGCGGCGAACAGCGGTGCGCTGCCGCAGACGCGGCGGGCTTCGAGCAGCGAGGTCTGCACGGTCACGTCGGCCGCGGATTCGGTCAGGCACTCGGCCACCGTGCGCACGCTGGAGCCGATCTCCAGGCCCGCGTCCCAGCAGCTGCCGATGAACGATTCGATGCACGTGGACAAGGCGCAGCCGGCCCCGGGCGTGGCGCCATCCGGCAGCAGGACGAGCACGTCCACGTCGGAATGGGGAAAGAGCTGCGCCCGGCCGTAGCCACCCACGGCCACCAGCGCCAGGTCGTCCGGCATGCCGGCGCGCTGCCACAGCTGGCGCAGCAGGCGGTCCGCCAGGGTGGAGAGCTTGTGCAGCAGGGTGCGAACGCCGCGCGTGGAGGCGCCCGTGGATTGCAGCGACGCGAGCAGGGTGGCCTTGTCTTGGCGGTAGGCGTCGCGCAGGGTTTGCAGGTCGGTCATGGACGGCGGCGGGGTGGCGGGTGCGGATGGGGCGACTGGGTTGGCAGGTTAGCACCAGGCAAAGCAAGAACCGTGCGCCCGGCCGCCGCGCGGCCGGCCCGCGCGCCGTGTTCCGGTCAGGTCTTCGTGGCCGTCACGAAGGCCGGCAGCGGCGGCGATCCGGCCGACAGGGTGAGGACTTCGTAGCCGGTCTCGGTCACCAGCACGGTGTGCTCCCACTGCGCCGACAGGCTGCGGTCCTTGGTCACGATGGTCCAGCCGTCGTTGCCGAACTCCTTCACCTCGCGGCGGCCGGCGTTCAGCATGGGCTCGATGGTGAAGGTCATGCCGGGCAGCAGCTCATCCAGCGTGCCAGGGTAGCCGTAGTGCAGCACCTGGGGCTCTTCGTGGAATTTCTGGCCGATGCCGTGGCCGCAGAACTCGCGCACCACCGACAGGCCGTGGCCCTCGGCGTACTTCTGGATGGCGTGGCCGATGTCCCCCAGGCGGGCGCCGGGCTTGACGCGCTGGATGCCGATCCACATGGCGTCGAAGGTGAGGCTGCACAGGCGCTTGGCGGCGATGGAGACGTCGCCGATCAGGTACATGCGGCTGTTGTCGCCGTACCAGCCGTCCTTGGTGATGACGGTGACGTCCACGTTCATGATGTCGCCCTTCTTCAGGGGCTTGTCGTTCGGGATGCCGTGGCAGACCACGTTGTTGATCGACGTGCACAGCGACTTGGGGTAGGGCGGATAGCCCGGCGGCTGGTAGCCGATGGTGGCGGAGATGGTGCCCTGCTGCGCCATGCATTCGGCCGCGAGGCGGTCGATTTCGTTCGTGGTGATGCCAGGCTGGATGTGGGGCGCGATGTAGTCCAGCACTTCCGAAGCCAGTCGGCATGCCTCTCGCATGCCGGCGATGCCTTCGGCGTCTTTGATGGTGATGCTCATGGGGCCAATTATCCCATCCGCGCTTGGCCGATGCGGGCCACGCGGGCGAAGGCCTCGTCGGCGATGCGATCCGCCCCCGGTAAAATGCCGGGCTCAGCATTCTCCGCACCCTGCCCAGCCGGCCCCAGTCAGCGGCCGGCGGTCCAGGGTGGGGCCGCACCTTTTCCATCACCCAACAGGCCGCCGAAGTGATCTCGCCGACATCGTCCACGAAGCCCTCCTTGCACCTCAGCACGTTCGAAGGCGGCAACGCCCTCAGCGCCTTCCGCATGCGCCAGCTGCTGCCCGCGCTGCAGGCCATCCACGACCGCATCACGGGCATCGCCGCCCGCTTCGTGCACCTGGTGGCCACCGACGCGGTGCCCACCCCGGCCGAAACCGATCGCTTCGCCGCGCTGCTGACCTATGGGGACCCCTACGGCGGCCCGGCCGATGGCCCGGCCATCGTTGTCACGCCGCGCCTGGGCACGGTCTCGCCCTGGGCGTCGAAGGCGACCGATATCGCGCACAACTGCGGCCTGGCGCTGCGCCGCGTGGAGCGCATCACCGAATACCGCCTCTCGCTCAAATCCGGCCTGCTGGGCGGCACGCCCACGCTGACCGACGCGCAGCGCGGACAGATCGCCGCGCTGCTGCACGACCGCATGACCGAGTCGGTGGTGTGGGACCGCTCGGGCGCCGAGGCCCTGTTCACCGAGCTGCCGGCCGCGCCGATGGAGTTCGTCGATGTGCTGGGCGGCGGGCGCGCGGCGGTCGAGGCGGCCAACACCCAGTGGGGCCTGGCGCTGGCCGACGACGAGATCGACTACCTGGTCAATGCCTTCCAGGGCCTGGCGCGCAACCCCACCGACGTGGAACTGATGATGTTCGCGCAGGCCAACAGCGAACACTGCCGCCACAAGATCTTCAACGCGCAGTTCACCATCGACGGCGAGAAGCAGGACAAGAGCCTGTTCGCCATGATCCGCAACACCCACCAGCTGGCGCCCCAGCACACGGTGGTGGCGTATTCGGACAATGCCTCGGTCATGGAAGGCACGCGCGTCGAGCGGTTTTTGGCCAAAAATGCCCGCCAGTGCAAATTCCACTAGGGCAGTTTGCTATGAAAAGAGTAGCGTCACCAACCACATCCTGATGAAGGTGGAGACGCACAACCACCCCACGGCCATCTCGCCGTTCCCCGGCGCTTCCACCGGCGCGGGCGGCGAGATCCGCGACGAAGGCGCCACGGGCCGCGGCTCCAAGCCCAAGGCGGGCATGACTGGCTTCACGGTGTCCAAGCTCTGGGGCGGCGAGTTCGGCAAGCCCGAGCACATCGCCAGCCCTCTGCAGATCATGGTGGAAGGCCCCCTGGGCGGCGCGGCGTTCAACAACGAGTTCGGCCGGCCCAACCTGCTGGGCTATTTCCGCGAGTACGAGCAGTCGGTGGGCGGCGTGGACCGGGGCTACCACAAGCCCATCATGATCGCCGGCGGCCTGGGCACCATCGATGCGGGCCTCACCCAGAAGATCGAATTCCCGGCCGGCTCGCTGCTGATCCAGCTGGGCGGCCCGGGCATGCGCATCGGCATGGGCGGCAGCGCGGCCAGTTCCATGGCCACGGGCGCGAACGCGGCGGAGCTCGATTTCGACTCCGTGCAGCGCGGCAACCCAGAGATCGAGCGCCGCGCGCAGGAGGTCATCAACCACTGCTGGGCGCAGGGTGCGGCCAACCCCATCCTGGCGATCCACGACGTGGGCGCGGGCGGGCTGTCCAATGCCTTCCCCGAGCTGACCAACGACGCCGGCCGGGGTGCGCACTTCGACCTGCGCGCGGTGCAGCTCGAGGAGTCGGGCCTGGCCCCGAAAGAGATCTGGTCCAACGAAAGCCAGGAGCGCTACGTGCTGGCGATCGCGCCGCAATCGCTGGAGCAGTTCCGCGCCTTCTGCGAGCGCGAGCGCTGCCCGTTCGCCGTGATCGGCACGGCCACCGAGCACCGCCAGCTGGTGCTGGAGGACACGGCCGCCACCGGCGATCAGAAGCTGCCGGTGGACATGCCCATGGAGGTGCTGCTGGGCAAGCCGCCCAAGATGCACCGCGACGTGAAGACCGTGCAGCGCGAATTCGCGCCCATCGATCTCACGGGCGTGGCGCTGCAAAAGGCGGTGATCGACGTGCTGGCGCACCCCACGGTGGCGAGCAAGCGCTTTCTCATCACCATCGGCGACCGCACGGTGGGCGGCTTGTCGCACCGCGACCAGATGGTGGGCCCCTGGCAGGTGCCGGTGGCCGACTGCGCCGTCACGCTGGCCGACTTCCAGGGCTTTGCCGGCGAGGCCATGAGCATGGGCGAGCGCACGCCGCTGGCCGCCATCGACGCGCCCGCCTCGGGCCGCATGGCCGTGGCCGAGGCCATCACCAATCTGCTGGCCGCGCCCATCGAGCTGCCGCGCGTGAAGCTCTCGGCCAACTGGATGGCCGCCTGCGGCGAGCCCGGCGAGGATGCAGCGCTGTACGCCACCGTGAAGGCCGTGGGCATGGAGCTGTGCCCGGCGCTGGGCATTTCGATCCCGGTGGGCAAGGATTCGCTGTCCATGCGCACCCAGTGGAAGGATGACAGCGGTGCGAAGAAGGTCACCTCCCCCGTGAGCCTGATCGTCAGCGCCTTCGCCACGCTGGCCGACGTGCGCGGCACGCTCACGCCGCAGCTGGACGCGGGGGAGGACGACACCACGCTGGTGCTGATCGACCTGGGTCATGGCAAGGCCCGCATGGGCGGCAGCATCCTGGGCCAGGTGCTGGGCCAGAGCGGCGACGTGGCGCCCGACCTGGACGACGCGCAGGACCTGGTGCGCCTGGTCGATGCCGTGAACGCGCTGCGCGCCAAGGGCCAGATCCTGGCCTACCACGACCGCAGCGACGGCGGCCTGCTGGCCGCGGTAGCCGAGATGGCCTTCGCCGGCCATGTGGGCGTGGCGCTGAACGTCGATCTGCTCGTGACCGAGGGCGACGGCATCAGCGACAGCCGCATGGAGACGGGCGACGCCAAGAACTGGGCCTCGCAGGTGAGCGCGCGCCGCGAGGAGCTGACGCTCAAGGCGCTGTTCAACGAAGAGCTGGGCGTGGTGCTGCAGGTGCGCACCGCCGAGCGCAACGAGGTCATGCAGACCCTGCGCGAGCACGGCCTGTCCCGGTCCAGCCACTTCATCGGCAAGACGCGGCCTGCCTCGTCCACCATGGACGCCGGCAAGGGCGAGCTGCAGGTGTGGCGCGATGCCAAGAACGTGTTCAGCGCCACCCTGTCCGACCTGCACCAGGTGTGGGACGCGGTGAGCTGGAAGATCACGCAGCAGCGCGACAACCCGGCCACGGCCGATGCCGAGCATGCCGCCGCAGGCGTGCCCAATGATCCGGGCCTGCATGTGGCGCTCACCTTCGATCCGGCCGAGGACGTGGCCGCGCCGTTCCTGAACCTCGCGCGGCCGAAGGTCGCCATCCTGCGCGAGCAGGGGGTCAACTCGCACATCGAGATGGCCTATGCCTTCACCGAGGCGGGTTTCGAGGCCTACGACGTGCACATGACCGATCTGCAGACCGGCCGCGCGCAGCTGTCGGACTTTGTCGGCGTGGTCGCCTGCGGCGGCTTCAGCTACGGCGACACGCTGGGCGCGGGCATCGGCTGGGCGCGTTCGATCACGTTCAACCCGGTGCTGTCGGAGCAGTTCCAGGGCTTCTTCGGCCGCAAGGACACCTTCGGCCTGGGTGTGTGCAACGGCTGCCAGATGTTCGCCGAGCTGGCCGACATCATTCCCGGCGCCGAGGCCTGGCCCCGCTTCACCACCAACCAGAGCGAGCGCTTCGAGGCGCGGCTGTCGCTGGTGGAGGTGCTGGAATCGCCCAGCCTGTTCTTCGCCGGCATGGCGGGCAGCCGCCTGCCGATCGCCGTGGCGCACGGCGAGGGCTACGCCAACTTCAAGTACCGCGGCGACCCGGCCCAGGCCATCGCCGCCATGCGGTATGTGGACCACCACGGCACGGCCACCGAGCAGTACCCGTTCAACCCCAACGGCAGCGCGGGCGGCCTCACGGCGGTGACCACGGCCGATGGGCGCTTCACGGCCATGATGCCGCACGCCGAACGCGTGTTCCGCAACGTGCAGATGAGCTGGACCAGCGGCGACCGCAGCGCGCTGAGCCCGTGGATGCGCATCTGGCGCAACGCGCGCCGCTGGGTGGGCTGAGGAAGGCCGAAAGCCGGAAGCGCGCCCGGCGCGCTCCGGCGGCCTGTGTGCTCGTGCCGTCTTCGGCGTTCAGGTGCGGCGGTACACCAGCAGCCGGCCTTTGTAGGCGGGCGCATCGTCCAGCGCGGCACGGTCCAGCCGCTCTTCGCGCAGGCCGAAGCCCTGCGCGGCCATCTGCTTGCTGAAGGCGGCGCGGTTGCCCCGGTCCGGGTCCACGATCCAGACCTGGGCCGAGGGGCCCGCGTGCAGGCCGATGAAATGCGCGAGGCTGGCGCGGGCATCGCGTTCGTACAGCAGGTCGCTGCCCATGATGAGGTCGAACAGCCCGTGCACCGGGCCGCCGTGCGCCTGCGCGAGCGGGCTCTCGTCCTGCTGCGGCGGGCCCAGCGCTTCGCCGCTGCCCCATTGGCCCTGGCGGTACTTCATGGTGCCCATGCCGTTCAGGCGCAGGTTCTCGCGCAGGAAGGTGCCGGCCAGCGGGTGGCAGTCGCTCGCGGTCACGTCGGCGCCTTGCCGGTGGCACACCAGGCTGGCCAGCGCCAGGCCGCAGCCCAGCTCCAGGATGCGCTCGCCCGCCTGCACGGGCCGCGCCGCCATGCGTGCGGCCAGTTGCGCGCCCGAGGGCCACAGCAGGCCGAAGAGGGGCCAGGCGGCGGAGGAGATGCCCAGGGTTTCGGCGTCGCCGAGGGGGTCGGAGAACTGCTGGCGGTCCAGCAGGGAGCGGATGACGAGGTCGTCGACGCCGGCGATGGCGATGTTTTCTTGCTTGGTCAGGTAGCCTGGCATGCGGCGGGAGCGAGAGCCCGCGTGCAGGACCCCGATATCGGTGGGAAGGCCGCCAGTATGCGCCTTGCACCGACACGGACCCATCGCAGGGCGTTGCTATAGTGGGCGCCGCCTGGGCGACGGGCGCCAGGCCTTTCGGCCGGCATGCCCGGCCCGCGCGGCGTTCCCGTGGCCTTGCAGCCTTTCGCCGCCGTGCCCGTGGGCCCGCTCCCTCCCTCGATTTTTTTAAGGATTCCCATGGCCGGTGCCAGCCTTTTGACGCTGCTCGACGATATCGCCACCGTTCTGGACGACGTGGCCCTGATGACCAAGGTCGCTGCCAAGAAGAGTGCCGCCATGGCCGATGACGTGTCCGTCATGACCAAGGTGGCGGCGCAGAAAACCGCCGGCGTGCTGGGCGACGATCTGGCGCTCAATGCCCAGCAGGTCACGGGCGTGCGCGCCGATCGCGAGATTCCCGTGGTCTGGGCGGTGGCCAAGGGCTCGCTTGTCAACAAGGCCATCCTGGTGCCGGCCGCGCTGCTGATCAGCGCCTTCATTCCCTGGGCGGTGACGCCGCTGCTCATGGTGGGCGGCGCGTTCCTGTGCTTCGAGGGTGCGGAGAAGCTGGCGCACCGGTTCCTGCCCCACGGCGATGCCCCCAAGGAAGAGGCGGGCCGCGAGGCGCATGCCCTGGCCAACGCCAACCCGGCGGTGGACATCGCCGCCTTCGAGAAGGACAAGGTCAAGGGCGCGGTGCGCACCGACTTCATCCTGTCCGCCGAGATCATCGCCATCACGCTGGGCACGGTCGCCAGCGCCCCGTTCGGGCAGCAGGTGGCCGTGCTGGCCGGCATCGCGCTCATCATGACGGTGGGCGTGTACGGCCTGGTGGCCGGCATCGTCAAGCTGGACGACCTGGGCCTGTGGCTCACCCGCAAGACGGGTCGCGCCGCGCAGGCGCTGGGCCGCGGCATCGTGGCCGCCGCGCCCTGGCTCATGAAGGTGCTCTCGGTCGCCGGCACGGCCGCCATGTTCCTCGTGGGCGGCGGCATTCTGGTGCATGGCGTGCCCGTCGTCCACCACGCGGTCGAGGGCCTGGCCGCATCGGCGGCCCAGTGGCCGGCGGGCGGCCTGTGGCGCGTGCTGGTGCCCAACCTGCTCAATGCGGTGGTGGGCATCGTGGCCGGTGCCGCCGTGCTGGCCGTGGTCACGCTGGTGCAGCGCATGCGGGGCAAGGGCGCGCACTGAGAGCGGGGAGGAGGGCGCTTTGCGGCCCTCGTGGCGCTGCGGCACAACCTGCCGGCGGTTTGATCCATGGCAAGGCCGCCCGGGCCGTTTGCCGGCCCAATGCATGCACGGGGGTCGTCCCCGTTCAACGCATCGAGTTTCCGTATGAAAAAAAACCTGCTGGCCCTGGCCGTGCTGTGCGCATTGACCTCCGGCGCCGCCTTCGCGCAAACGGCGGAAGGCCCCTGGCTCGTTCGTGCGCGTGCCGTGAACCTGGATTCCTCCAACAAGGACAGCACCGGCCTGGGCCTGTCGATCAACGACAAGACGCTGCCTGAAGTCGACATCTCCTATTTCTTCAACCGCAACATCGCCGCCGAGCTGGTGCTGACCGTGCCCCAGAAGCAGCGGCTGTCCTCCAGCGCCCTGAACGCGCAGATCGGCACGCTCAAGCACCTGCCGCCTTCGCTGATGCTGCAGTACCACTTCGACACTGCGGGCTTTCGTCCCTACGTGGGCGCGGGCGTGAATTACACGCGGTTTTCCAGCGTGCGCCTGCCCGCCGGCGTGAGCATCGACAAGAGCAGCTGGGGCGGCGCCCTGCAGGTCGGTGTGGACATTCCCCTCACCAAGAATCTGGTGCTGAACTTCGACGTGAAAAAGGTCTACATCCAGACCGACGTGTTCGCAGCCGGTGCCAAGCTGGGCACCTTCAAGATCGATCCCGTGCTGGCCGGCGTGGGCCTGGGCTGGCGGTTCTGACCGCGGGCCGCGGGTGCGGCCACTGACAGACTGGTGGGGAAAGCCGGCGCGTGGCGCCGGCTTTTTTCATGGGGCCGTGCCGGCACCGAACGGCCCCGAGCCGCCCGCATGCCCCCACATGCGCCGCCACAGCGCGGCGAGGGCCGTGCCGATGTCCGGGCGCTGTCCGCGCAGCGCCACCTCGGGCTGGCCGGCGTCCAGCTGCGCGGGCGTGCCGAGATCGAACTGGAAGCTGTAGTCAGGCTCCTGCCCCATGCGCAGATCGGTCACGAAGACGCGGCCGTCCCGCGAACGCATGCGATAAAAGCCGTGGCTGAAGCGCGCCACCCGCTGCACGTCCGGCACGGTCCCGTAGCGCTGGATCAGCGGGGCCCCGCGCTCGTGCACCGTCCATTGCATGGGCCTGTTGCCGTCGGCCAGGGCATAGAAGCCTTCGGCATATTGGGTGGGCGTGACCGCCACCACGCGCCACAGCAGGGTGTTGAACGGGGTGGGTGTCACCAGCACCGTCTGCACCGGCAGGCCCTGCGTGCGCAGCGAGGCCATCGCCACGCCGGTGACGTGCTGCTGCACGCCCACGCTCCACGCCAGGTAGAGCGTGCTGAGCGCCAGGCCCCAGCGGTTCCAGCGGGCCCCGACCGGCGGGCCGCTCGCCAGCGCGGCGACCACGCCGACGATCAGCGGCACGGTGTACAGCGGGTCGATGATGAAGATGCTGCCCACCCCGTACGGGTGGCTGGTGAACGGCTTCCAAAGCTGGGTGCCGTACACCGTCATGCCATCCAGCAGCGGGTGGGTGACGAGCGCGAGCCACATCGCCAGCCACCACCTTCGCCAGCCGGCCTGCTCGCCATGCAGGCTCGCCACCAGCGCGCCCAGGGGCAGCGAAAACAGGCTGAGGTACAGCAGGGCATGGCTTTCCGCCCGGTGCTCGACCATGTTGGCAATGGCATTGCCGTGGTCGATGAAGGCGTCCAGGTCGGGCAGCGTGCCCGCCACCGCACCCCACAGCGCGGCTTTCCAGGGGGCGGTGCGCCGGCCCATCACGGCGAGCGAAACGGCGGAACCAAGGGCGATCTGGGTCAGGGAATCCATGGCAGCGAAGCAGGCCGTGGTAGCCGGCCGGTGGTGTCGATCGGCGGAGTGTGGCGCAGCCGCGCGGGCGCGCCATGGGGCCCGAGGAAAAAACCGTGCGGTGGCGGGGATGATGGCCATGCGTGTCCTGGAAAGCGCAGCCGATGCGCTGCCGGATGGCGCTGATGGATTTGCGGACGTGTCCTACATCCGGGTGGCGGGGCGTCTGTAATGCTCTGTTACATGGCCGTCTCAGGTTGCCGGAGAGCGATTGGAGGCGGCCATGCGTTGCAGCCGCGCCGCCCCCGGTGCGCCGCGATCCGACAGACCCAGCCCCCGAGCGACATGCAGAACACACCGCACCACGACATCCTCCAGGGGTTGGCCCGCCGTCCCGCGTGCATTTCCCCCAAGTATTTCTACGACCAGCGGGGCTCCCAGCTGTTCGAGGAAATCACCCGATTGCCCGAGTACTATCCCACCCGCACCGAGCACGCGCTCATGCGGACGCACGGCGACGACATCGCCCGCGCCGTGGGGCAGGGCGGCACCGTCATCGAACTGGGCGCGGGCAACTGCGAGAAGGCGCGCACGCTGTGCCGCCTGCTGCAGCCCGAGCGGTTCGTGGGCGTGGACATCTCGGCGGACTTCCTGCGCGAGGGCGTGGCCCGCCTGTGCAGCGACCTGCCCGCACTGCAGGCCCATGCGGTGGCGGGCGATCTGACCCGCCCCATCCAGCTGCCCCCGGACATTCCCCGTGCACGCCGCGTGGTGTTCTACCCTGGCTCGTCGATCGGCAATTTCGACCCGCCCCAGGCGCTGGAGCTGCTGTCGCGCATGCGATCGCTGGTCGATGACGATGGCGCGCTGCTGATCGGCATCGATCTGCCCAAGGATGTGGATGTGCTGCAGGCGGCCTACGACGATGCCGCCGGCGTCACGGCCGCGTTCAACCGCAATGTGCTGGCCCATGTGAACCGGCTCATCGGCAGCGATTTCACGCCCGAGGCGTGGGAGCACCGGGCGTTCTTCAACGGGGAGCAGTCGCGCATCGAAATGCACCTGGAGGCCCGCGAAGGTGTGCAGGTGCGCTGGCCTGGCGGAGGCCGCGACTTTGCCGCGGGCGAGCGCATTCACACCGAGAACAGCTACAAATACAGCCTCACGGCCTTCCAGGCGCTGCTGGCGCGCGCGGGCTTTTCGCGCGCTCAGGCCTGGACGGACGAGCGGGGCTGGTTCGCCGTGGTGCATGCCCAGCCATGAACTTCGCCACCCGCATTCCCCACCCCGTCGCACCCTGCACGCTGAGCGTGCGCTACGCCGAGGTGCGCCGCGCCTCCATGGCCCTGGCGCTGCCGCTGTCCGACGAGGATTGCTGCGCGCAATCCATGCCCGACGCCAGCCCCGTGAAATGGCACCTGGCGCACACCACCTGGTTCTTCGAGACCTTCATCCTGGAGCCGAACGAGCCCGGCTTCGCGCCGTTCCATCCCGCCTTCCGGGTGATCTTCAATTCCTACTACAACGGCGTGGGCGACAAGCACCCGCGGCCGCAGCGCGGCCTGCTCACCCGGCCCGCACTGCCGCAGGTGCTGGCCTACCGGGCCGACGTGGACAGCCGCATGTCGCGCCTGATGGCCGAGCGGCCGGACGATGCCGCGCTGGCGGCCCTGGTCGAACTGGGGCTGCAGCACGAGCAGCAGCACCAGGAACTGATCCTCACCGACGTCAAGCACCTGCTGTCGTGCAGCCCGCTGTGGCCGGCCTACCGCCTGCCGGGGCACTCGCAGCCGCAGCAGCAGCAGCAGGCCCAGCCTTTGCCGGCCGGCGGCGTCCCGCTGGCCTGGCAGCCCTTTGCAGGGGGCGTGTGCGAGATCGGCCATCCGGGCGGTGACCGGGGTGGCTTCGCCTTCGACAACGAAGGGCCGCGCCACCGCGTGTACCTGCAGCCGTTCGAGCTGGCCAACCGGCCGGTGACCACCGCCGAATACCTGGCGTTCGTCGAGGACGGCGGCTACCAGGAGTCCGCCCACTGGCTGGCCGAGGGCTGGGACTGGGTGCGGGCGCAGCAGCTGTCGCACCCCATCTACTGGCAACGCCAGGGCGTGGCTTGGTACGAGTTCACGCTGGCCGGACCGCGCCCGCTCCAACCCCACGCACCCGCGGTGCACCTGTCGTATTACGAGGCCGACGCCTATGCACGCTGGGCCGGTGCGCGCCTGCCCACCGAGGCCGAATGGGAGGTGGCGGCCACCTCCCAGGGCGTGCAGGGGGCGAACGGGGCGAACGCTGCCAGCGGCCACTTTGCCGACAGCGGCACGTTGCACCCGCGGCCGGCTTCCGATGCCGGGCGGGGCCTGGTGCAAATGTTCGGCGACGTGTGGGAGTGGACGCAGTCCAGCTACGCTGCCTACCCCGGTTTCCGCGTAGCCGAGGGCGCAGTGGGGGAGTACAACGGCAAGTTCATGGTCAACCAGTACGTGCTGCGCGGCGGCTCGTGCGCGACGCCCGCCGGGCATGTGCGGGCGACGTACCGCAACTTCTTTCCCGCCACCGCGCGCTGGCAGTTCTCGGGGCTGCGGCTGGCGCGGGATCTGTGATGGGATTGATTTGCTATTGAATTAATAGCGGAACGCCCTAGTGCTGATTGCGCTGGAGGCCCAAAAGACCATGGATCGCGTGGGGGCGGCCGCAGTCCGCCGCCCCGACCGTGCGGCGGTCACACCGCCTGCAGCGCCTGCGCCAGGTCGGCCTGCAGGTCCTCGATGTGCTCGATCCCCACGGACAGCCGCACCATGCCTTCCGTGACCCCGGCCTTGGCCAGCTCGCCGGCATCGAGCTGGCGGTGCGTGGTCGACGCGGGGTGCGTGGCCAGCGAGCGGGCGTCGCCGATGTTCACCAGGCGCGTGAAGAGCTGCAGCGCATCCAGGAAGCGCGCACCCGCCGCACGCGGGTCCGTGCCTTCTTCCGAACGCAGGCTGAACGACAGGATGCCCGACGCCCGCCCGCCCAGCTGGCGCTGCACCAGCGCGTGGTCCGGGTGGTCCGGCAGGCCGGCGTAGCGCACCCACTCCACCTTGGGATGGCCTTGCAGCGCACGCGCGATGGCCAGCGTGTTCTCGCAGATGCGGTCCATGCGCAGCGCGAGCGTCTCGATGCCCTGCAGGATCAGGAACGCGTTCTGGGGGGCCAGCGCCGCGCCGGTGTTGCGCAGTGGCACCACGCGCGCGCGGCCGATGAAGGCCGCCTCACCCAGCGCCTCGGTGTAGACCACGCCGTGGTAGCTCACATCGGGCTCGTTCAGGCGGGGAAAGCGCGCCTTGTGCTTCGCCCAGGGGAACTTGCCGCTGTCCACGATGGCGCCGCCCACGCTGTTGCCGTGGCCGCCCAGGTACTTGGTGAGCGAATGCACCACGATGTCGGCGCCGTGTTCGATGGGGCGCAGCAGGTAGGGGCTGGGCACCGTGTTGTCCACGATGAGCGGCACGCCATGGTCGTGCGCCACCCGGGCCAGGGCCGCGATGTCGGTCACGTTGCCCAGCGGGTTGCCGATGGATTCGATGAAGATGGCTTTGGTGCGTGCGTCGATGTGCTGCGCGAAGCTGGCCGGGTCGCGCGGATCGGCGAACCGCGTGGTGATGCCCTGCTGCGGCAGCGTGTGGGCGAAGAGGTTGTAGGTGCCGCCGTAGAGCGTGCTGGCCGAGACGATGTTGTCGCCGGCTTCGGCGATGGTCTGGATCGCGTAGGTGATGGCTGCCATGCCCGAGGCCACGGCCAGCGCGGCGATGCCGCCCTCCAGCGCCGCGACGCGCTTTTCCAGCACGTCGTTGGTCGGATTCATGATGCGCGTGTAGATGTTGCCCTGCACCTTGAGGTCGAACAGGTCGGCCCCGTGCTGGGCGCTGTCGAAGGCATAGGCCACCGTCTGGTAGATGGGCACGGCCACCGCCTTGGTGGTGGGGTCGGGCGACTGTCCGGCATGGACGGCGAGGGTTTCGATCCGCATGGATTGTCTCTTTCTGGGTGACGGGAACAGGGTGCGTGGGCGCAGGCATGGACTGCGCAACGCGGCGCGGGCCATTCTTGCACCGGGGGCCCGGCGTCCGAACAACGCATTGGCTATGTGCTTATGTGGCCGGCGTCAGGGTTCAGTGTCCGCGGGACGGGCAACACGGAGAGGAAGCGGCTTGGCCGCTCTTTGCTGCATGTCATTGTCAAAACGCTTGCTCTCTCGGCGTATTGCGCATCGGAGAAATTTCGTTGAATGCTTTTGCCCCCCCGTTCCATTGAACGCCTCATACAAGGATCACGCGATGACCTCTGTGGGTAATGATCTGACACACCCTGTTGTACGTGGACGCACAAGCTGTCGAAGCGTCAGATCATTTCGATGAGTGCTTTGCTGGGTGCGGCCTTGTTTTCAGGAGCGGAATGATCGCTGCGTGCGACAAGGTATTCTTTTTGCAAAAAACATCCAGATGCAATGGATGGTTTTTAATCCAACAGCATGCTGTCAATCTTCCGCAGACCATCACCATAATCCGCCAGCCGATCCACGCTAGAAACATTTTTTCGCATGACCAATCGCCGTGTCACGATCCAAACGCCATTGGGAGAACAGCTGCAGTTTCGCCGCCTGCAGGGCAAGGAATCCTTGAGCGAGCTGTTCGCGTTGGAGTGGATCTGCTGAGCGAAGAGCAAGTCCCTCGACCCAAAGGCGCTGCTGGGCAAGCACGCCACGGTGGAGGTGGAGACCGAAGGCGGCGGCCGGCGCTACCTGGACGCCAGGTATTTCCAGGTACGCCTCCCGCCTTTTTTTCGCGCGTGATGTCCACCAGCGAACAGCAGCACCATG
>NZ_BAAJYT010000031.1:0-32010 GCF_057541515.1 Acidovorax sp. KNOB132 | reverse complement strand
CATGCCGATTCGCTGGGCGCCCGCCGCATCGGCGACATCGCCTGGGAGGTCTCGCAGCGCCACGTGCATGCCGCGCTGCTGCTGCCCGACGAGGCCATCCGCAGCGCGCAGCAATGGCTGTGGCGGGAACTGAAGCTGGCGGTCGAGCCGGCGGCGGCGCTGGGCCTGGCCGCGCTGCAAAGCGGCGCCTACCGCCCGCGCGCCGACGAGACGGTCGGCCTGATCCTGTGCGGGGCCAATTTCGATCCCGCCACGCTGGCCTGAGCGGCGCCGTGCTGGGGGCGCGCCTTGGCCTTCAGGCGGGCGGCTGCGCCCCGTCGCAGTTGACCATCCAGCCCACGCCGAACTTGTCCACCAGCGTGCCGAAGTGCGCGCCCCAGAACGTGACGGTGAAGGGCATGCCCACGTGCCCGCCCACGGCCAGGCTGTGGAAGATGCGCTCGCCGCGTTCGGCGCTGCCGGGGCAGTTGACCGACATCGAAAAGCCCGCGTGGCCTGCGAACGGCTGGCCTGGCATGCGGTCGCTGGCCATGAACCGGTGGCCGCCGGGCACTTCCAGGGTGGCATGCATGATCTTGTTGCGCCAGTGCGCGGGAAGCTGCTTTTCCAGCGGCGAGCCCTCGTAGCGGTGCACGGCGGTGAGGCGCCCTTCCAGGCACTGGGCGTAGAAATCCAGCGCTTGCTCGCAGTTGCCGTCGAAGAAAAGGTACGGTTCGATGTGCATGGAGTCCTCCCTGGGGCAGTGCGGTCCATCCTAAAACGGAAACTCCGGCGCGCCAACCCGGTAAGACGCCCTACTAAAATCGCGGCCTATGCTAGACATCCTCCTCCTTCGAAAAGACCTCGACTCCGCCATCGCCCGGCTGGAGACCCGCAAAAAACCCCAGGCCTTCCTGGATGTCGAGGCCTTTCAGTCCCTGGAGTCCGAGCGCAAGACCTTGCAGACCCGCACCGAGGAACTGCAGGCGCGCCGCAACACGCTGTCCAAGCAGATCGGCCAGCTCAAGGCCAAGGGCGAGAGCGCCGATGCGGTCATGGCCGAAGTGGGCTCGCTCAAGTCGGAACTGGAAACCTCGGCCGCCCGGCTGGAGCAGTTGCAGGGCGAACTGCACGCGCTGCTGCTGGCCGTGCCCAACCTGCCGCACGAGAGCGTGCCCGTGGGCGCGGACGAAGCCGGCAACGTCGAGGTGCGCCGCTGGGGCACGCCGCGCTCCTTCGACTTCGCGGCGAAGGACCATGTGGACGTGGGCACGCCGCTGGGGCTGGACTTCGACATGGGCGTCAAGCTGTCGGGCTCGCGCTTCACCGTGATGAAGGGTCCCATCGCCCGGCTGCACCGTGCGCTGTCGCAGTTCATGCTCGACGTGCAGACCCAGGAGCACGGCTACACCGAGTGCTATGTGCCCTATGCCGTCAATGCCGATTCGCTGCGCGGCACCGGCCAATTGCCGAAGTTCGAGGGCGACCTCTTCGCGGCCAAGAAGGGCGGCCAGGACGGCGAGCCCGTGCCCGACCATGCGGCCCTGTACCTCATTCCCACCAGCGAAGTGCCGCTGACCAACTTCGTGCGCGACGTGGTCGTGCCCGAGTCGGACCTGCCCATCCGGCTCACGGCGCACACGCCGTGCTTTCGCTCCGAGGCCGGCAGCTACGGCCGCGACACGCGCGGCATGATCCGCCAGCACCAGTTCGACAAGGTCGAGATGGTGCAGATCGTGCACCCCGACAAGAGCTACGATGCGCTGGAGGCCATGACGGGCCATGCCGAAGCCGTGCTGCAGAAGCTGGGGCTGCCTTACCGCGTGATGAGCCTGTGCACGGGCGACATGGGCTTCAGCGCCGCCAAGACCTACGACCTGGAAGTCTGGCTGCCCGCGCAGAACACCTACCGCGAGATCAGCTCGGTGAGCAACTGCGAGGCGTTCCAGTCCCGCCGCCTGCAGGCCCGCTTCAAGAACGCGCAAGGCAAGAACGAGCTGCTGCACACGCTCAATGGCTCGGGCCTGGCCGTGGGTCGCACCCTGGTGGCCGTGCTGGAGAACTACCAGCAGGCCGATGGCAGCGTGGAGATTCCGCCAGCGTTGCGCCCCTACCTGGGCGGGCTCGCTTCCCTGGCCGCATAGGCCGCAGGCCAGGGCCGCGCAGAATGGTTTTTTTGCACGATGGATGGGTGAGAAGGCCATGAAGCTCAACGTCGGCTGCGGTCGCAATACCCTCGCGGGGTGGCTGAACCTGGACAGCCAGGCGTTGCCCGGCGTGGACATCGTCGCGGACCTGGACGCCTGCGCGGCCACGCCCTTGCCGCTGGCGGACGGGAGCGTGGAGGAGTTTCTGCTGTCGCATGTCCTGGAGCACATCCCGAAGGTGTTGCCCATGATGCAGGAACTGCACCGCGTGGCCCGGCACGACGCGCGCATGGTCATCCGCGTGCCCCATGGCGCCAGCGACGATGCCTTCGAGGACCCGACCCATGTGCGCCAGCTGTTCCATGGGTCCTTCGGGTATTTCTCCCAGCCCTATTACTGGCGGGCGGATTACGGGTATCGCGGCGACTGGATCACCGACCGCATCGAGCTGACGGTGGCGCAGCGCCTGCGCGGATTGACCCACGAGCAGATCTGGGAATGCATCCAGAGCCAGCGCAACGTGGTCGTCGAGATGGTGGCCCATCTGCGTGCGGTGAAGCCGGCTCGCATGCCGTTGCGCGACTTGCAGAACGTGCCGCAGATCGTCCTGGTCTGAAACACCATCGGACTGGGTGTTTCAGGGGTTTTGCCGCTCCGATCGTGCACCAGCAGCCCATTGCTGGTGTACTTGCGATCCGCCGGCGTTCTGCCGGCCCTCTTTTCAAGGATCGACCCGCGATGACCTCTTTCATGTACAGCGCCAGCGTGCCCGTTTTCAAGCAGATGCTTGGCTCGCTGGGGGATGTAGTCTCCAAGACCGAAGCCCACGCGACCGCACGCAAGATCGACCCGGACGCTTTGCTGCAGGCCCGGCTGTTTCCCGACATGTTCCCGATGGCGCGGCAGGTGCTGGTCGCGTGCGATTTCGCCAAGGGCATCGCCGCAAGGCTGGCCGGCGTGGACGTGCCATCGCTGCCCGATGCAGAACGGCCGGGTTTCGCTGACCTGCGCACCCGGATCGACACCGTGCTGGCGTTCATCGAAGGCCTGCCCGCCGAGGCTTTCGACGAGGCCGCTGCCCGCCAGATCACGCTGCAGCCCGGCACGCCGCGCGAAAAGCAGTTTGCCGGCGAGCACTACCTGCTGCACTACGGCCTGCCACAGTTCTTCTTCCACGTGAATGCCACGTATGCGATTGCACGGCACAACGGAGTGGAACTGGGCAAACGCGACTACATGGGGAAGTACTGAGTCGGTCGGAAGGCTGAAACTTCCTGCTAGAATCCCGGCTTCGACACACAGGAGAGGTGGCAGAGTGGTCGAATGTACCTGACTCGAAATCAGGCGTAGTGGCAACACTACCGTGGGTTCGAATCCCACCCTCTCCGCCAGTAAGCCAACAAACGAGCGCCCTTCGGGGCGCTTTTTTGTTGCCTGCAGTCTGGCTCGAATCGTCGGTCTCAGCGCGAGACCGGCCGACCGCTCCCAAATGGCATGGAGTGAAGGGCATTGCGCCAAAAGCTGTGGCTCTCTTTACCACATCGAAATGTAATATTTCGCCGCAAGTGCGCGTAATTCCAAACGCTCTCCCTACAATTGTAAAGTTGTAGTTTGATAAGTGTGAATTTGTAAAAGCGTCGGCTGGTCGATGCGCGGAGCGCCTCAACGCTCCAATGAACTGGTTTCTATGAATGCCGACCTTGCTCTCCGGATGCTGTCCGACCTGTTTTGGACGGGATTGCTCATTTGCTTGCCTGTTCTGGGCTTGACCATGCTGGTGGGCTTGTTGATCAGCGTTTTGCAAGTGGTCACGCAAGTGCAGGAAATGTCGCTGACCTTCGTGCCGAAACTGTTCACTGCCGGTGTGGCCATCGTGCTGTTCGGCCCCTGGATGTTGAAGAAGCTGGGGCAATTCGCGTCCCAGCTCTGGACGAATATTCCCGCCATGTTCTGAGAGTGTCCGGAAATGGCCGCCCAATCTTCCCAATGGACGTTGTCGTCGTTTCTGGCAGGCGACGCGCAGGCTGCGGCTGTACTCCTCCCTTTCTTTTTGCTGTCGTTGCGCATTGCTGTGGTGCTTGCCATGACGCCTGTGCTCTACGCGATGCCCATTCCCAATCGGGTGCGGGCGCTGGTGGTGCTGTCGCTGGCTGCCGTGCTGTCTCTGGCCCTTCCCATGGATGGCGCGGGGGTGCGCACGGATGCTGGCGGAATCTTGCAAGCCGCGTTCATCGAGATGGCTCTGGGCGCCACCCTGGCGCTGGGTGTGCTGGTGGCCTTTGCCGCGTTCTCCGTGGCCGGCAACCTGCTGGACGTGCAGATCGGCTTCGGCATTGCACAGGTTTTCGATCCGGTGAGCAACAGGGCTTCTCCGCTGCTGGTGTCCGCCTTCAACTATGCGGCGGTGGTGGTGTTCTTTCTGGTGGATGGGCACCACGCGCTGCTGCGAGCGCTGGCCTATAGCCTGGAGGTTTTCCCGTTGGGAGCCCCTTGGTCTCTGGCGAGTGCCGCCGGCCCGGTGTTCAAGCATGTCAGCGCCCTTTTCATGCTGGGTTTTGCGCTGGCAGCTCCGGTGGTGTTTTGCATCTTGCTGGTGGAACTGGCTCTGGGGGTGGTGTCCCGCAATCTGCCCCAGATCAACATGCTGGTGCTGGGCATTCCCACCAAGATTGTGGTGGGTCTGGCGGTGCTGTCGCTCTGGTTTGCCGGAATGGGAGGCGCGATGAACCGCGTCTACGCCAGCATCTATGGCATGTGGGAAGGCGTCTTCCTGACAGCTTCGCCGGCTGCACGCTTCGATGGAAAACCGGCAGCGCCTTTGCGTGCGGAGGGCGTGCGCTGATGTCGGAGCAAGATCTCGATCGCAACGAAGCGGCCACGCCGTACAAGCTGCAAAAAGCGAAGGAAAAAGGCCAAGTCTCCAAGAGTGCGGACGTGGTCTCGGCGGTGGTGTTCGTGGTCGCGGTGGTGTACCTCACCTGGCAGGGCTGGGAGTCGGTGCGAGACCAGTTTCGCTTCGATCAGATGTTGCTGCTGCAGATCGAAAACATCGACCCGGGTGGTGGCAGCCTCTGGCCTGTGGTTGCTGCGATGGTCAAGGCAACGCTCGTCTGGATTGCCCCTTTTCTTGTTTGCGTCATGCTGGCTGCGGTGGCGGGGAATGTCTTGCAGACGGGCCTGATTCTTTCGTTGGATCCGGTGACCGCCGATTTCAATCGATTGAACCCGGTGAATGGGTTCAAGAAGATTTTCTCCCTGCGTGCCCTGTTCGACACCGCTCGCGCCTGCATCAAGCTGGTCTTGCTGAGCAGCACTGCGTACTACGCGCTGGTCGATCTTGCGCCGCAGTTTTACAACCTCTCGGGACTTTCGCCCCTCGGATACGTGCATACGCTGCTGGCTGACATGGGGAGCCTGGGGCTCAAGATGGCCATGCTGCTGGGTGCCATTGCGCTGGTCGACCTCATGTTCACCAAGCGCGAGTTCGCCAAGAAGATGCGCATGAGCAAGCGTGAGCTCAAAGATGAGCACAAGCAGCGCGACGGTGACCCGCGTGTGCGTGCCCGCATGCGAGAGTTGCGTCGAGAGGCGCGCAAGCGCAGCCAGGCGCTGCGGCAGACCAAGAACGCCGATGTGCTGCTGACCAACCCTACCCATGTCGCGGTTGCGTTGCGCTACGTCCATGGCCAGATGGACTCGCCGCAGGTGGTGGCCAAGGGGGCTGGCCACGTGGCAGCGGTGATGCGGCAGATCGCTGCTCGGCACCACATCCCCATTGTTCAAAGCCCTTCTCTTGCACGCAAGCTCTTCAAGGAGCTTGATGTCGAGCACCATGTGCCGCCGCAGATGTTTGCCGAGGTCGCTCGCATCATCGTCTGGGTGTTTGCCATGCGGGAACGCCAGCGCCAGGGTGCGCGCACGGGGGTGATGGCATGAAGGCACTTCAGCGTTTCTTCGGCAGACACAGCGACATCGCCATGGTGCTTTTGGTGCTGGGGGTTCTGGTGGTGCTGTTTGCGCCCATTCCCAGTCCGCTGCTGGATTTTCTGATCCTCACGAATTTCAGCTTCGCGTTTCTCATCTTGCTGCTGACGTTCTACATGGCGAGGCCGGTGGAGTTTTCCACCTTTCCATCGCTGCTGCTGATCGCCACCTTGTTTCGCCTGTCGCTCAATGTGGCAGCCACGCGCCTGATTCTGTCGGACGGTGACGCCGGCCGGGTGATCGGCGCCATCGGTGCCTATGTGGTGGGCGGCAACTACGTGATCGGTTTGATCGTCTTCCTGATCCTCATCGTTGTGCAGTACGTGGTGGTGACCAATGGCGCACAGCGAATCTCGGAGGTGGCTGCGCGTTTTACGCTGGACAGCATGCCTGGGCAGCAGATGAGCATCGACGCGGACCTCAACATGGGTTTCATCGATCAGGCAGAAGCCCAGCGCCGCCGCAAGAACATCGAAAAGGAAGCGGCTTTCTACGGCGCCATGGACGGCGCCAGCAAGTTCGTGAAGGGCGATGCGATCGCCGGCATCATCATCCTGCTGATCAACATCGTGGGTGGACTGGTGATCGGGGTGATGCAGCACAAGTTGCCCTGGGACCAGGCGCTGAAGACTTACTCGCTCCTGACCATCGGCGATGGCATCGTGACCCAGGTTCCCGCGCTGATCATCGCCGTGGGCACCGGCATCATCGTTACCCGTTCTGCTTCGGACGCAATCTCAGCCAGGAAGTGCTGCGCCAGATCACGTCGTTTCCCAAGACCCTTTTGCTGGTGGGCGCCGCGCTGACGGGCCTGCTTTTCTTTCCGGGAATTCCGGTCCTGCCGACCGCAATCCTGATGGCCATTGTGGGCGCCATTGCGTGGGTGGTGTATCGAAGCGCAGCCAGTGGCGAAGGGGGCCCACCGGCGGGTGCTGACGGCGCCGAAGTGGCGAAGGCGGAAGAGGGCTCGGCGCGCGACGATGAGGATCCCTATGCAGCGTTGCAGGTGGAGCCGATCGAGGTGCATGTGGGCAGCCAATGGGTCGCGCTCGTCAACCAGCCTGGCAGCGTGTTCATGGAGCGCATTGCCACCTTTCGCAAGCAGCATGCCCAGGAGTTGGGTCTCGTGCTGCCTCGCGTCCGTTTCAAGGATGCGGTTCGGCTCGGTGCCGACCGCTATGAGATCCATCTGGACGGAGTCATCTGTGGCCGGGGGGAGGCCCGGGCCGACCGCCTGCTGGCCATCCACCCTGCAGGCAAGACGGACGGACTGCCGGGCGAGCCGACGCGCGACCCCACTTACGGATTGCCGGCCTTGTGGATCGAGCAGAGCTTGCGTGAAGCAGCCGTTGCGGCGAAGTTCACGCTGGTGGATGCACCGACCGTCTTCATGACCCATCTGACCGAAGTCTTGCGGCGCGAATCCGCCACGCTGCTGACGCGGGCGGAAACGGATCGGCTGCTGGCCCGTGTGCGGCAGCAGCAATCCAGCCTGGTCGAGGAGCTGATACCCACCGTGCTGTCCGTGAGCGATGTGCAGAAGGTGCTTCAAAACCTGCTGCGTGAGAAGGTGTCCATCCGTCACATCGAGGCGATCCTCGAAACCTTGGCCGATGCGGGCCGGCAGTCCAAGGATGCCAACTACCTGACCGAGCTGGTGCGCCTTCGGCTGGGGCACGCGATATGCCAGGGCCTCGTTGGCGAGGCGAATGCATTGCACGTGATCACGCTGGATCCGGCCGTCGAAAGCCAATTCTTGCAGAGCGTGCAGATGGCGCACAGCGCGCGCGCCGAAGATGCGGGATCGCCTGCGGCACCTTTTGTGCTCGAGCCCAAGATGGCCGAGCAACTGATGGTCAAGCTGATGCAGCAAGCGGAACGCATGATGAAAAGCAACCTGTTGCCCGTGCTGCTGTGCGCACCTGAACTGCGCCGGCATGTACGAGCACTTTCGGAGCGCGTGATGCCGCACCTGAGGGTGCTGTCGATGGCAGAGATTCCGCACACCATCGAATTGAAGTCCTATGCCGTCGTGAGCGTTTAGCCGGCCCTTTTCCCTGGCATCCCCCTGTTTTATTTCACCCCGCTTTCCTTCCATGCAAGAAGTACTCGCCCTCGCTTTGCAGTCCATGCACCAGGACATGCAGCGCCTTGACCGGATTGGCAGCAATCTGGCCAACGCGCTGACGCCGGGTTATCAGCGCGAAGCGATGGCCAGCCGGCCGCTGGGCATGGTTGGCTCCACGTTCGCCGCCATGGTGGGCAATGTGCCCACGGCCCCTTCCGCGGCGGGCATGGCATCCGCAACGGTGCCTGCGCCTGCGCTGCTCATTCAGACCGATACGCGCCCGGGCAGCCTGAAGTCCACGGGCCAGGGGTTGGATGTGGCTCTGGCTGGCCCCGGTTTCTTTGAAGTGACGACGGACGTTGGCCCAGCCTATACCCGTCAGGGCAATTTTCGGTTGGATGGGCGGGGGCGCCTGGTGACCGCGCAAGGCCTTCCCGTCATGGGCAAGGGTGGCGAAATCTACCTGAATGGGGAGCGCCCTTTCATCGATGGTGCCGGGAACGTGTATGAGTCCGAATCCAAGTCAGCAGGCGCCAACGCGCAGCCGATCGCACAACTCAAGGTGGTGCAGGCGGAAGACCCCACCCGCCTTCAACACAAGGGTGATGGGTTGCTGGCAGCGGAAGGGGCGTTCAGCGTGCTCAAAGACGCGGACATTCAGATCCGGCAGGGCTTCCTGGAGAACTCGAATGTCAATTCCATGCAGGAGATGGTTCAACTGGTGCAAACCATGCGGCATTTCGAATCCATGCAAAAGGTGGCATTGGGCTATGACGAAATGACGGGGCAGGCCATCCGGAAACTCGGTGAACTTTCTTGATCCTTTGTTTTATTGGATGCGCTGCGCTTGAACAAGGGCTCTGCCATCCTTTTTAGAAATTGACTTCTTCCCATGTTTGACGCTCTCTACATCGGTGCCACCGGCATGCAAGCACAGCAGCTGAATGTTGACACCATTGCCAACAATTTGGCGAACGTGAACACCGCCGGCTTCAAGAAAGCGCGGGTCAGCTTTTCCGACCTGGTTGCCAAAGATCCGGCCCGTGCAGTGTCCAGCCAGGTGGATGGTGACGCCGGTCTCATCTCGCAGGGGGTGCGGCTGGGCGCGGGTGTGGGCATTGCCAATCTATCCAAGCTGTTCGACATGGGGGATCTCAAGAAAACGGACTCCCCCCTGGATGTCACTGTGCAGGGCGACGGTTTTCTGGAGGTGCTGATGCCCGATGGAAGCAGTGCCTACACCCGCGGCGGCACGCTGAAAGTGAACAAGGAAGGCCAATTGGCCACGTTGGCCGGCTATGCGCTCAAGCCTGGGATCACCGTGCCCGAGGACACCCAGGCCCTGGTACTACAGCCCGACGGACGGGTGCAGGCGCGCGCCGCCAACCAGGCCTCTGCCACGGACATCGGCAAGATCGATCTGGTCCGGTTTGCCAGCCCGCAAGGCTTGCTGGCCGAAGGGGACAACCTCTACCGAAGCAGCAGTGCGTCCGGGGAAGCGATTTCGGTTCGGGCTGGAGAAGATGGTGCGGGCAGCCTGGCCCAGGGCTATCTGGAGGGCTCCAACGTGAAGATGGTCGAGGAAATGGTCAACCTAATGGTGGCGCAGCGCACCTATGAAGCCAACGTCAAGATCGTTCAGGCGGCCGATGAGATTCTGGGGCTGGTCAACGGGCTGCGGCGATGAGTCCTTTCAATGCGATCAGGCGGCAGCCTCTCGGTGGAGCGCTGGGTGCCGTCTTGCTGTGGCTGGGTTCTCTTTTCGGTACCCCCGCATGGGCGATCAACGGCACTGCGATGCCCACAGCACTGCTGCGGGTGGAAATGCGGCCGCAGGCCCAAGTTCAACAGGCGCAAGTACAACTGGGGGACATTGCCATTTTGAGCAGTCCGGACCTGGCATTGCTGCGCCGGGCCATGGCGCTGCCGTTGGGCCAGGCCCCACGCATTGGCGATACCGCAGTTCTGGAGTCGGACCGATTGGCTCTGTGGCTTCGCAGCCGTACCGGCCTGCGCGAAGACCAGGTGCAGTGGCAAGGTTCCACTTCGACGGTCCTGACCGTGGCGGCGCGAGAGTTGCCGGGAGAGGAGGTGGTTGACAAAGCCCAATCTGCATTGCGGGATCACCTGATGGCCGGGGTGGCGCAAAAGGGTTGGATCGAGCCGCGGATCGAAATGCAGGCGGTGTCCGTGCCGTCGACGACCTTGATTCCGCTCGGGGGCAGCAGTCTGCGCGTGCGTCCGCTGGGCAACGTGCCGGTGGGCAAACGCATGCTGGTCTGGGTCGATGTGCTGGTGCAGGGACAGCACGTCAAGACCATTCCGGTCCGATTCGAAGTGAGCTTGTTCACCTTGGCGCCAGTGGCCGCGAACGACATGGCCGTGGGCACCTCGGTTCAGGCAGACAACTTGGTGATGCGCGAGGTCGATGCGGCCCGGCTGGGGGATGTGGGTCCCAGTGCATTGGGACAGCCTGCAACCCTTGGCGCAGGGGATGCTGTGGCTGCGCAACGGGTTCGCCGCAACCTCCACAGTGGTGATGTTGTCACTGCTGCGCATTTGCAGCCCGTACCGGCAGTGTCGCGCGGCGAATGGGTCAGTCTGGTTTCGCGAAGCGGTTTTGTGTCCCTGGAGAGCCGGGTGGAAGTGCTGCAGGACGGACAGGTCGGCCAGGTCGTGCGTGCAAGGCCCCTCAACGCCACCGGCGTGCTGCTGGCCCGTGTAACGGCCCCAGGGCATTTGGAGCTGCAGCCATGAAGCAATCTTTCGTCATGGCTGCGGGCAAAGGCCTTTTTTGTTTTGTCGAGCATGGCGCTGTACATCCATGCGGCTCCTGCTTGTGCGGAAAGCCTCTATCAGGAACAGAGTTTCAGGCCTTTGACGGCCGATAACAAGGCGTTTCGCGTGGGCGACGTGCTGACGGTGCAGGTGTTCGAAAACTCCAGCGCGACGACGAGCGCGGATACGGGTACACGGCGCAAGAACGGGCTGTCTGCGGAGCTTGGGCATCGCAGCGGTAGCGTGGCCCAGACAGGTATCGCGGTCACCGGCGACTTCGATGGCGGGGGCAAGACCCAACGGACCAATCGGGTACTGGCCACGCTCACAGTGTCCGTTCGAGAAGTGCTACCCAACGGTGAATTGAAGGTCTCTGGCGAGCAACTGTTGACCGTCAACGATGAGCCGCAAAAAGTCACCCTGGAAGGCCGTGTGCGGCCACTGGATATCTCGGATGGCAATGTCGTTTTGTCGACGCGCCTGGCCGATGCCAGGATCAGCTATGTGGGTGAGGGCGACATTGCGGAGCGCAATCGGCGTCCCTGGTGGCGGGCGCTGCTGGATGGGATGGGATTGTGACCATGAGGCGAACCATTCGAACCCTCTTTGGCCTGTTGGCGGGCGCTGCGTTGTCGCTGGCGCTGGGGATGTCTGCCCAAGCTCATGCGGAGTCTGTACGCGTCAAGGACCTTGGAAAGCTGCAGGGTTGGCGTGAAAACGCGCTGGTCGGCACGGGCATCGTGACCGGTCTGGCAGGCACTGGCGATTCGTCCACGAACCGGAGCATGCGGCAGGCTCTCTCCAATGCCATGTCCCAGTTCAATCTGAATGTCGGGCCCGAACAAATCCAGAGCCGCAACGTGGCGGTGGTCATGGTTAGCGCTGTGCTGTCTCCCTTCTCGCGGGAGGGCGACGCGCTGGATATCACCGTGACCTCTGTCGGCGATGCACGCAGCCTGGTCGGAGGCAGCTTGATGCTCACCCCTTTGAAAGGGGCCAACGGGCGGGTCTATGCCTTGGCGCAAGGTTCTTTGTCGGTGGGGGGATACCGTTACGACGCCAATGGCAATGTGGTGCAGAAAAACCATCCCACGGTGGGTTCCGTACCCAATGGCGCCACCGTGGAAGTGGGTGTGACGGCGCAGATGGTTTCAGAAAGCTCCCGGATGACTTTCATCCTCAATGAGCCCGACTACACCACTGCCAACCGGGTGGCGGAGGCGATCAACCGCAAGTTGGGAGCCGGTCTGGCGCAAGCGCGGGACGCATCAGGGATTGAACTGATGGTGCCCGAAAGCCAGCGCCGCCAGCTGGTCGCTTTCGTCGCCGGGCTGGAGTCGGTCATGGTCGAGCCGGACCGCCGGGCCAAGGTGGTGATCAACGAACGCACCGGTACGGTGGTGTCGGGGGGGGATGTTCGCATCTCCCAGGTGGCGATCTCGCACGGCGATATCAAGGTCTCCATTCGCAACGAGACGGTCGCTTCTCAGCCCTCTTTCATCGGACAGGCGGGCGATGGTGTTCGCACGGCGCTGGTCACCAACACGCGCATCGATGTGGACGAGCAAAACGGCCCCGGCTTTGTCACCGGCAGCACCACGGTGTCTGATCTGGTGCAGTCGCTTGCCAGGCTCAAGACGAACACGCGGGACATCATCTCCATCCTTCGCGCGGTGAAGACGGCAGGTGCGTTGCACGCCGAACTCATCATCCAGTAAGCACAGCGGAACGACCCCATGACCGAAGGAATCGAAGCCATCACCCAAGCCAGCCTGTCGCTGGCGCTCGATGCGGCAACGTTGCGCCACCAGGCCATCGCCAACAACATTGCCAATGCCGGAACGGAAGGTTTCGTGCCGCAGCGGCTGGGCTTTTCCAGCCAGATGCAAGAGGCCCGCCGCCAACTGGACGAAGGCCGACGGATCGATGCAAGCCAGCTTGCCGCGATGGCAGAAGCCGGTTTCAGGCTGGAGCCGGTATCTGCAGGCAATGGACTGCCGGCTCGGGTCCAACTGGATTCCGAA
Source organism: Acidovorax sp. KNOB132 (assembly GCF_057541515.1). Lineage (NCBI taxonomy): Bacteria > Pseudomonadati > Pseudomonadota > Betaproteobacteria > Burkholderiales > Comamonadaceae > Acidovorax > Acidovorax sp. KNOB132. The sequence continues at coordinate 19,030 of NZ_BAAJYT010000031.1, read as the reverse complement.
GTGGCGCAGATGGCGCAGAACGCGGTGCATTACCAAGCCTTGCTCAAAGGACTGTCGCGCCACATGGCCATTCTTTCCACCGCCGTCTCCGACGGCAAACGCTGACTTTTTCTAGGCGCAATTCCATGGACTACTCCAAAGCCTTTGCCATCAGTGCCAGCGGCATGACCCTCGAACGCACGCGCGTCGAAGTGGCATCCCTCAATCTGGCCAACGCCAACACGGTGGCGGGACCCGATGGAAAAACCTATCAGCCCCTCCGGGTGGTCGGCCGTACCGCTTTCAGCGATGCGGTGACAGAAGGCCTGGCGGGCCCCTCGGTCGCTGTGGAGCCCACGCTGCAAAGCCCTCGCATGGTGTATGAGCCTGGGCATCCGATGGCCAATGCGCGTGGATTTGTGGCTTATGCGGGCGTGGACCCCGCTGCAGAGATGGTGACGCTGATGGGGGCGATGCGCTCCTACGAAGCCAACGTCGCGGCGATGAACACTTCCCGGAACATGGCGCTCAAGGCGCTGGAAATCGGAGGCAATGCATGAGCACCGAAGCCATCACGGCCTTGGCTTCGTCCGCTCTGCCGAGCCTGTCTGCACCGCTGCCACTGCCGCCAGAGCCGGGCATGGCTGTCGGAGCGCTGCAGTCGCCGCCGTCGCCGGGATTTTCCGATCTTGTCACGCAGGGGCTGCAGCAGGTCAACCAGCAGTTGCTGGGCAGCCAGACCGATCTGCAGCAGCTCGCTGTCGGCAATGTCCAGAACTTGCACCAGATCATGATTCGGCTGGAGGAAAGCAAACTGTCCTTCCAATTGATGATGCAGGTGCGCAACCGGCTTCTGGAGTCCTACCAGGACGTCATGAAGATGCAACTCTAGCCATGACCGATAAGCCAAGACTGAAACTCCGCACCGAGAGCGTACGACCATGATCGCATTCTGGGAGGGCCTGAGCCGCTCCGCGCGCGCCAGCCTGATCGCTGGCCTTTTGGGCATCGTCCTGATGACCGCTGCACTCGCTTGGTGGTTGCTGCGAGCAGACTATCAAGTGCTGTTCGCCGACCTCAAGCCACAGGATGCGACGGCCATGACCGCCGAGCTGGAGAAGCTCAAGATTCCTTATCGGTTCGACGAAAGCAATGCCTCCATCCTGGTGGACAAGGCACAGGTGCACTCCACACGCATCAAGCTGATGGGCAAGGATTTGCCACTGCACGGTGCGGTGGGCTTCGAGCTGTTCAACAACACCGACTTCGGCATGACGGAGTTCGCGCAGAAGATCAACTACCAGCGGGCGCTCCAGGGCGAGCTGACGCGCACCATCCTGTCGCTTTCGGAAATACGCGATGTGAGGGTCCATCTCGCCTTGCCGGAGCAGGGCTTGTTCAAGCAAGCCAGCGCTCGCCCCAAGGCGGCGATCACCCTCACGCTGAGAGAAGGCCAAGCCTTGCGTGCCGAGCAGGTGAGCGGTATCCAGCGATTGGTTGCAGCGGCAACGCCCGGAATGACAGCGCAGGACGTGACAGTGGTGGACAAGCAAGGTGTTGCCTTGAGCCGATCAGTGGACGATGGGGGTGAGCCCGCCTCATCCGGTGGAGGCGGCAGCCGGCTCGACCTGAAGAAGGACACCGAGACCCAGTTGGCGCGAAAAGCGGCCGCCGTGCTGGATCGCGCTTTCGGTCCAGGTCAGGCCCTGGCGACCGTCGATGTCACCTTGAACATGGACCAAGTTCGGATCACTACCGAAGACGTCATTCCTGCACCGTCGAGGACGGCGGACAGCAAAGGCGTCATCGTGAAGGAGCGGGAGTCCATACGAGACGGGAATCTGGCCCCGCTGGATGCCGTTCGATCTTCCAACGCCGCGGGCGCCAGTACACAGCGCGAGGTGGATTACCAAGTGGGCCGCAGGGTGGAGCAGGTGGTCAGCCAGGCCGGGTCGGTTCGACGGATTCAGGTCGTCGCAGTGGTTCGGCAGCCACTGGACGCCTTGCAAGAAGACAAACTGCGCCGCGTATTGGCGGCAGCGGTGGGGGCGAACATGGACCGTGGCGATACGGTGGTCGTGCAGTCCCTGCAAGCCCTTCTTCCACCCGCCATCGACCAGGCAGCGGCCGATGCTTCCAGTGCGCAAGCCGCCATGGGGCCAGAGTCTGCGGGTTACCCGGCGAGGGGTGACGCGGTTGATGGCCGGAGCATGGCACTGGGTGCCTATGCCAAGGCTTTGCTGGCCTTCGCGTTCGTCTTCGTGTTGGGCGTGTGGGCCTTTCATTCGCTGCGCCGTCGCCAATCCGCTGGCCGCACGCAAGCCGCATCGCCATTGACCGAGGCCGAACGGCAGGCCGCGCTGCGGCGCGTGCAGGCCTGGATGCAGACGGGCCCATCCAATGGTCCTTTGGACGCGGATCTGCCGCGGCATCAGCCATGATGTTTTCAGAGTTGACCAGTTCGCCCGTCGGCCGCAGCGCCAGGCATTCCGCATTGCTGCTGCACGCGATGGCTCCATCTGACCGGAGTTGGTTGCTATCGCGCCTGCCCTTGCCGCAGCAGCAGGAACTGACGGCTTTGGTGGCCGAGTTGGATGGGCTGGGCATCTCGCCCGACGCCAGTGTCTTGAACGAGGCTTTGAACGCCTGCGCGCCTGGGACTGAAGCGCACACGACAATGCGGGAAGAGGCCACCGCCTTCCATGTGGCGGAGCATTCGAATCCTCTTCCCGCGATGTCGGATTTTGATTTCTTGATGGCCTTGGACGAAAAAGACCTGGTCGCCCTTTCCAAGGCGTGGCGTAGCGAGCCGCCCGGCTTGGTAGCGATGGCGCTGCGCTTGCAAGCCTGGCCGTGGCAGCGCACGCTGCTGGAGCGCCTTCCAGCGTTGCCGCGGCGCAGAGTCGAAGACATGCTGGACATGGAAAACTGCCCAGTGCGATCGGATTCGGCACTGGCTCTGGCGCTCATGGCGAGCATGCGCACCTGTTGCGAGTCGGCGCGGATCGCTGTGCAAGATTCGCTGCCAGAGAAGGCGCTTGTATCAGGCCAAGGCTGGAAATCGCGGATGTTCCGGTGGACTGGCGCGTTGGCGAGGACGGTTCGATGAAGCCGGCCACCTTGATCTTGCGCGATGCGCCCTTGCATGCGCAGACTTTGAGCCTGGGCCGGCCGGCGCACAAAGCAGCAGAAAAAAAGTCCGGTGCTCCGGCAGCGACCCGCCGGCGCAGCGGATGCCGTGTCTTTGGCAGAGGGCTCTGCGAAGGCGATCTCGCATCCATCGGAGCCGGCTGTATTGGATGCAGCAAGTGTTGCAGCAGCTCGGGAGTTGGCACTGGCTGCTGAGCTGGCCAAAAGGCATGAACATCTCCTGGAACAGGAACGCCGCGCTGCTTACGACAAAGGCCGCCAGGAAGGCATCGCGCAAGCGCAACGGGAGGCCCGGCTGCAGATGGAGAAGCTGGCTACGACCATTGCCCAAGAGCAGGTGAGCCGAGCGGCTGCAGACGCCCAGAAAACAGCCCAGGACCATAGCCGGCAATTGAACGACAAGCTGCACCAGCAAAGCAAACTGCTGGAAAAGATCCTGGCGGAGTTGCCCGCAGAGCGCGAAAGATGCCTGCGCAACGCAGAAGAAGACATGCTTGTCCTGGCTTTCGAGATGGTGTGCCGCATCCTGGGGGATCAAGCGGCAACGCAAGACGGTCTGCGCGCATTGCTGGACAGAAGCCTCAAGTCATGGCACGGGCGCAGCCCGTTGAGCATTCATCTGCATCCCGAAGACGTGCAGCTGCTGCGTACGGACGCAGACAGTCTGCAATTGCTCTCAGCCGCAGGGTTCAGTGCAGAGCGTGCTTCCCTGCGCTGGGTGGCAGATGCGAAAGTCGCGACCGGAGGCGTTTTGTTGCGTGCAGCAGAGGGCGCGTTGGATGCCAGGCTGGAAGTGCAACTGGACGCACTGAAAGCCAGCCTTTTGCAGACCCGTGAAGCCCGCCGATCGCTGGTTTCCGTGCCTCGCCAAGGTGAGAAGGCATGAACATGTCCGCTCCCCGTTCGTCCGGCCTTCTGCAGGACTATCGCGCTGCGCTGCAGCAAACGGAGTTGTCCCGGCGGATCGGATGGGTGCGACAAATGCAGGGTTTGGCGATCGAAGCGCAGGGGCCGGATGCCACCGTCGGCGAGCTGTGCCGCATCCTGCCACGCAGGCCTTCGGCTGAAGGCGGGCTTGCTTCTGGGGACGGCCTGTCTCATGGAGTGTTGGCGGAAGTGGTTGGGTTAAGGGGCGACGTCATCACTCTGATGCCTTATGGCAGCATGCAAGGCGTGGCCGCAGGAGCGGAGGTCATCGCACTGGGACGACAGTCGACTTTCGGTGTCGGCCCTGAACTGCTCGGGCGTGTGATCGATGGGTTCGGACACGCCTTCGATCAACGCGCAGACCCCGATGCACCGCTTCAGCGCCCATTGCATGCCAGCCCGATCAACCCCATGCAGCGGCCCAAGATTCACCAGGTGCTTCAAACGGGGGTGCGTTGCCTGGACGGGTTGCTGACGCTGGGCTTGGGGCAGCGTGTGGGCATTTTCGCAGGCAGTGGCGTTGGCAAGAGCACGTTGCTGGGCATGATTGCGCGGCATGTCAGTGCCGATGTGAACGTGATCGCCCTGATCGGCGAACGGGGCCGCGAGGTGCGGGAGTTCATCGACAAGCAGTTGGGCGAAGAGGGCCTGAAGCGGTCTGTGGTTGTCGTCGCCACTTCCGACCAGCCGGCGCTGGCGCGCATCCGTGCAGCGCATGCTGCCGTCACCATTGCAGAGTATTTCCGGGACGCGGGCCAGCAGGTGCTGCTCACCATGGACTCGATCACCCGGCTGGCCATGGCGCGCCGCGAGGTGGGCCTGGCTGCAGGGGAGCCCCCCACCGCGCGTGGCTACACCCCGTCCGTTTTTGCGGAACTGCCCCAGCTTTGCGAGCGCTGCGGCACAGCGCCCTCAGGGGGCTCCATCACGGCGCTGCTGACGGTGCTCGTCGAGGGAGACGACATGAACGAGCCCATCGCGGATAGCTTGCGCTCCATTTTGGACGGTCACGTGGTGCTGTCTCGCCATCTGGCGCATGAGGGGCAATACCCTGCCATCGATGTGTTGCGCAGCGCCAGCCGGCTGCTCCCCGATTTGACGAGCAAGGACGAGCAGGAATTGATTTCCGATGCCGTCAGGTACCTGGCTTTGCTGGATCGCAATCGCCAATTGGTGGATATCGGCGCTTATGAGAAAGGGTCGAACCCGGAACTGGATCGCGCCTTGCTGTTGGCTCCGGCATTGAAGGAATGGTTGCGGCAGCGAGAGGGTGGCATTGCGCGATCCACTGGCATGCGCGAGTTGCGCGCTATCTTGTGGCCTGACCGGGCAGTACTCCCTGTGGCTGCACCCGTACCGAACGCACCCTTACCCCCAGCGAAACTGAGTTTCGCGATTGGTGCAAACGGGATGGCAAGCCCTGTGAAGGCGGCTCGATGAAGGAAAACGCAGCTCAAAGCTTGAACGCAGACTTGCGCGGCTTCAATTATGCGTTGGCGCCGTACATGCGCAAGCAGGAATGGCAGATGGAGCGGCTGGAAAACCGTTTGGCACGGCTTCGACAATCGCTGGCCGAGTCACGTGAACAGCGCGCGGCGCTCGATCTGGATTTTCAAAGCCAGGTCGCTCACTTGCAGTTGAATTGGCAACCCCGTCCGGATCCTCACATGCACCAGCGCGGGTTGGGGTATCTGGCCCAACTGCGTGGACACATTCAGGAAAAGGACCGGGAGATAGAGGCCTTGTGCGAGCAGAAGGCGCTTTTGCTGGCCGATTGCGTCGCTCAACAGCGCAAGATCGACGGGCTGAAAGAACACCGTGCCGATGCCATTCAGGAGTATGCCAACGATGCCGCCCGTGCTGCCGCCGCGGAAGCTGACCGCAGCTGGATTGGCCGCCTGTACTACCGCACCGCTCGCGGCGCGGAATCTTTCGAGAATCTGCCATGACGGTGCTGCAACCTGCCAACCGTGAGGCCTTGATGGACGTCGACCTGCAACGCCGTTCCGTGCAACCTGGCCAGGCAGGCGAAGATGCTCCTGCGGACAGAAAGCGGGCTCGGCAGGCCTGGCTTCATGAAATGGAACGGGCCCAGTTATCCAACTGGTTCCAGCCTTTCGTCGCCAGCCCTTTGGTAAACGGGGCCGAAGCGGGGCAGTCCCAGCGCAGTGCCGCGCTTCGTCCACCAGAGCCTTTGTCCATGGCGGGGCAGACGGCTTTGGCATCCCGCAGCGGTTATTTCCCCATGTCTTCGGCGGCGACTGTCCGTGAGGGCTTCCCACGTCCTGTGTCTGAGGCACCCTTGGACGTGGCCGCCACCCATGATGCGATGGCGCCGCAGGCAATCCAAGGGCGCCAAGGTGGCACACCGCAGAGCCCTGCGGTCGTGGAGCACGAAGATACCGCCGCTGAACTTGCCGGACCTGCGTCACGGAATCAATTCGCGACGAGGCCTGCCGCACAACAACCTGCGCAATCGCCAGGTGCAGGCAACCACGCAGCTGCGCAGGGCGTGGTTGTCGCTGGGTCACAGAGCCTGAGCGAGATCATGGCCGGTGCGGAAAGTGCTCGGATATCTCAGGTCGTTCCATCGTTGCCAGTCAATGCGGATCCGAAGGTTGTCAATCCGTCGATGGGCACCAGCGGTGTTGCATCGCTTTCGACTCCGGTCGCGGTCGTTTTGCGGGCTCCCTCGGGTTGGGTCGACCAAGGAGGCGTTGCCGGTGAATCTTCCCTTTTCAGCGTGGAGTTGAACGCGAAAAGCGCTCTGAGCGATTTACCTCGTGCCGGCGATGCGTCCAGGCAACCCGTACAGCCCGGTACCTCACCCGTCAGCCGATTGGTTGGAGGGAGCACGGCGCAGCAAGCTGCGACACGCTTGCATGCCAATTGGACGCCGGACGGCTTGAACCTCTGGATCGGCATGGATGGAACGGCTCAGCAGGTGACTGCCCAGGCGGCAGTCGTCGTCAACACGTTGCAGCGCACCCTTCGAAACCAGGGACACAGACTGAGTCGCGTGGTCTGCAATGGAAGCGTGGTCTACGACGCAGCCACGGCATCTTCCGGCGCCTCGCCGTTCAGCGATTTTGCAAGTTTTCTGGAACAACGCACCGTGGGCCATTGCACTCCCGGTCTATTTTCTTTTCCGCCCCCCAAGGAGAATTCATGAGCATCAGTGGCATCAGCAGCACCGCCACCAACCTGCGCGCCAATGGCCTGAATCAGGAGGATTTCATGAAAATCCTGCTGACTCAGCTGACCTATCAAGATCCCATGAAGCCGATGGACAACCAGCAGTTCATGGCCCAGATGGCGCAGTTCACGAGCCTGGAGCAAACCCAGCAGCTCAACGACAAGATCTCGACCTTGATCAGCAATCAGGCGGCGCTGCAGTCGGTCGGGTTGATAGGCCGCACGGTGGACATCAACTCTACCGGAGGCACGCTGACGGGCACGGTCGTTTCGCTGTCGCTGGCCGGCGATTCACCCCTCATCACCCTGCGCACGACCGCAGGTGCGACGTTGCAGAACATTTCCCTGAGCCAAGTCACCGCGGTGCGCTGACGCGCTCAAATCCTCAAACAGGAATCAACATGATCGAATCCATCTACGTTGGCATGACGGGCTTGTCGAGCTTTTCCCGTGGCTTGCGCGTGATCGCCAACAACACCACCAATCTCAATACGCCTGGCTTCAAAAGTACGTCGCTCCGGTTTTCGGACGCTTTTTATTCCAATGGCAGCTACTCGGGCCGACAGTTCGGACAACTGGGCTATGGGGTGAGCACGGCGGGAACAACGTTGTCGTTCAAGGCGGGGGAACTGCGCCAGACGGGCAATGGCCTGGATCTGGCCATCGATGGCCAAGGGCTTTTTACGCTCAAGGGTGAAGATGGCCGTATCACCTATACCCGCGCGGGGCAGTTCCAGTTCAACAGTGACGGCATTCTGGTGGATCAGAGCACGGGGGCCAAGGTCATGGGCGTGGGGGCCAACGGCGCTCTCACTGAAATCAGCATTGCCAATCTCAAGACGAGCCCGGGCAAAGCAACCGCAGTCGCCAAGTTCACCGGCAATCTCTCCAGCACCGGAACCGACCAGACCATCAATGGGGTGCGTGTCATCGACGCGGCAGGGGGAGAGCATCTGCTCACGGTCAAGCTCACCAACACAGGCACCACCACGCCTGGAAGCTGGCAAGTGGACCTGATGGATGGCACCACCGTCGTCGGGACGAAGCAATTGATTTTCCAGGATGGAAAGCCGACAGCGGCCACGGCAAAGCTGGCCTTTACCTACACACCGACCGGGCAGGCGGCTCTGCCTTTGACCCTGGATTTCGGCACGGATGTGACCTCCTTCGCATCTGGCACGCTATCCACCCTGGCCTTCGCATCGCAGGACGGATACGCCCCTGCGGAGCTGAGCGCCGCCGCCTTCGACGCGAGCGGAACGCTGGTTTTGACATACGCGAATGGACAGACCGTGAAGGGTTCACGCCTGTCGCTCGGGCGCTTCGATTCGGCAGATGCCGTCGGATCATTGGGCGACAACCAGTTCGAAGCCCTGGATGGCAACGCTTGGCACACCGGCGTAGCTGGTGGTGCATTCGGGTCCGTGCGATCCGGGTACATCGAAATTTCCAATGTGGACCTGTCACAAGAGTTCAGCGATCTGGTGATCATGCAGCGTGGATACCAGGCCAGCTCCCAGGTGATCTCCACCGCCAATGAGATGCTGCAAGAGCTGTTTTCGATGAAGAGCCGATAAACCGTGTCTTCATCCCCCGACCGTCACAGCACTACCGCGGCCCCGGCTCGTGAGTCCGCTGGGCTGCTGTCCCTCGAGGACTCGCGCCGCAGAAGCCGCGAACTTCGCAGTTGGAGCGTTGCTGCCCTCGATGGCATGCGGAGCATCTTTCAGAACGTGTATGACCGCTGGCGCCAAGACTGGGGGGTGTCCACCGGGATTGCCGCGGGTGATGCGGAGGTTCGCGTTCTGGAAACTTCCGCGCGCCCAATCTTCAGCGATGCGAAGGCCCGGCAGTTGCTGGGCGCGCTCATGTTTGGAGAATCGCCTGCAGCGTGTGATTTCAGCGCGACTGATCATCCTAGCGCGTCCATGGCTCGTCAACTGGGTGCGCAGGCCTGGGAGGCCTGGTCCCGCAGCATTTCGCAGGTTCTGGCGCGGGGAGCGGAGGGCATTCCAGATGCAGAGTTGCCCAGCCTTCCAGGCGAAATGGCGCCTTGGTCGGGCGACCTGACCATCACCTTTCCTTGGGGGGAGGGCCGATGGGCGCTCTGCTTGGGCGCAAGCGCCGTAGAGCGCATTTTGACGGGCCATGGGTTTCAGGAAAAAACGCGTGCATGCCCGTTGCCTGAAGCCCCTGCGCGCGCCTTGATTTCCTTGATGGATGCCTTGCGTCCGAAAGCCCTCCATGTGCGAGTCGAATTGACCTCGGTGACTTTGAGTCTCGGGCAATTGCAGACGGTGGCGTTGGGCGACGTGATCGCCTTGGATCACCGGCTCGATGCGCCTGCGGTGGTGCTTTTGGGGTCGCCACAGGCCGCCTCCGATTCGAACAACATTCCTCCCACGCCTCTTTGCGCTGCCTGGCTGGGTCAACGCCAGGGAAAGATGGCCGTAGAGCTCCATCCGTCGGCATGAACCCTGTTTTCAGATATTCCATGACTACCAACTCGACCGATACGCCCCAGCACGCCCATCGCCTTGAACTGGCAGAGTTCGATCACCCTGCCGATCCGGACATGGCATCGTCGCCGCTCGTGCCAACCCTTCATCCCTTGCATCAGGTCAAGACGACGTTGCAGGTGTGCGTCGGTGCGGCGACAGTGACGGTGGGTGAACTGCTGGGTGCGCAGGCACAGCAGGTGATTCTTCTTGATCGGAGCGTGGACCAGCCGGTCGATCTCCTGTTGGAAGGCCAGGTGGTCGCCCGTGGGCAACTGGTGGCGGTCGGGGATCGTTTCGCCGTCCGGCTTACCGAACTGCCTTTGCCGCTGTCCTTGGCGACCCCTGCTGCTGCACCATGACTTTGCCGGCAACCATTCCGCTGCGGCGTGAACCCGAGGCAGCCGCATCCACGCCTGGTCTGGATGCGGCCTGGATGGGCATTTTGGTGGTACTGGCTTTGCTGGCCGCGGTGGCGTGGCGAAAGATCCGCGTGCGCAGGCCGGTCGGGCAGGCTCCCAAGGCCACGATGACGCGCTGGAGCGATCTGTGGGCCAGACGTTCTGATAACGGTCTGGCGCTCGTGTCCAGCGCGCGCCTGACGCCAAGCCATAGCGTGCATGAAGTGCAGTGGCAAGGCCGCCGCATGCTCATCGGCTGCGCGGGGCAATCCATGCAACTCCTGGGTGAAGTGCCTGCGGTGGCGTCCGATTCCACGGGGCTGTCGGTCAATATGGGCGAAGGTTCCGAAGCGCCATGAACAAGATGCTCACATTGCCCGTCCGATGGGGGCGGGGGCGGCCAACCCGGTGGATCAGCGTGCTCTGCGCATTGGGCCTGCTCGGCCTGAACGGCGCGGTGTACGCACAACAGGCCGGCAACGGGGCGCTCGGGTCCAGCGCTGAAACATCGCAAGCCTTGCGCATCGTGCTGGGGCTGACGGTGCTGGCGGTGCTGCCTGCACTGCTGGTGTGCATCACGGGATTTCTGCGCATCATCATCGTCTTGTCGATGCTGCGGCATGCCATCGGCATGAACGAGACGCCACCGAACACGGTGCTGATCGGCTTGGCGCTTTTCCTCACCCTTTTCACGATGGCGCCAGTGCTGGATCAGGTCAATCGCGAAGCGTTTCAGCCTTTCATGGCTGGCAAGATCGGTATGGAAGCGGGATACACCAAAGGCATGGCACCCTTGCGCGACTTCATGGTGCGGCAAACGCGTGAGCAGGATCTGGCTTTGATGGTCGAATTGTCGAAGGCCAAGCCACCGACATCGATGGACGACATCAGCAACGTCCAGCTCATTCCTGCCTTCATGCTCTCGGAACTGAGGGCTGCGTTTCAGATTGGCTTCGTCGTCTTTTTGCCGTTCCTGTTGATCGATCTGATCGTGTCGAGTGTGCTGATGACTTTGGGCATGATGATGATGCCGCCAACCACCATTGCGCTGCCGGTGAAGATTCTGATGTTCATCCTCATCGATGGTTGGAGCTTGCTGCTCAAGGCCCTGGTGGGCAGCTTCCATTGATCGGGTTGGAGCGCCAGGCATGGCTGAGACAGCACGTTCTGCGAGTTCCATCGCCTCGCCCATCCCCGAGCCGGAGGATGGAGAGACACTGCTCTGGCAGCGCTGGCGCCATGCCGCAGACATGGAGGCTCGCGATCGTTTGATTCAGATCTTTCTGCCTTATGCCCGCATGTTGGCGGCGATCAGTTTCAAGGGACGCTTTCACGACGAAGTGGAGTTTTCCGACTATTTTCAATTGGCCAGTATCGGCCTGGTGGAGGCGGTGGATCGCTACGATCCCGAACAAGGGGCCCGCTTCAAAACCTATGCGGCGCACCGAATCCGGGGGGCGATTCTGAATGGCTTGGAGAAGCTGACAGAAAAGAACCAGCAGATTGCCCTGCAGAAGCGCTTGCGTAAGGATCGCCTGGACGCTGCCAAATCGGAAGCGAGCCTGTCTGCCGATTTCGTTCTTCCGTATGAGGGCGATGCGGCGGCTAGAAACCCTTCAAACTTGCTTGCCTATTTGGCCGAGGTTGGAATCGGCCTTGCGCTGGGCATGATGCTGGAGGGCACCGCAATGATCGCTGGCGAAGTATCGGAAGATGCCTGCATGGCGATTTCGCCGGAAGTGCTTTACTTTCGAAAGAGTGAGAGCCAGCACTGGCAATCATTACTGGGCGATCTGGTGGATCGATTGCCGGAACAAGAGCGGCGGGTGATCCGAGGCCACTACCAGCAGAACATCGCATTCGAAGACATCAGCCACATGATGGGCGTTTCAAGAAGCCGCATATCGCAGATACATCGACAGGCACTTCTGGGCCTGCGCAAATCCCTGGCGGAAGGTGCCGCGTGTGATGTCACCTGGTAGCACCTTACCGCTCGAGCATGGCACCACCCCGGGCCACGTCAAACTATGCAAACCACACTGACCCCTCGCTTTTCCACACCCGTCGATTCCGATGCTGCGGCAACGCTCGCCCGCCTGGATCGATTGGAGGCCTACCTGCGCGACGATTCGGATAACGAAACGTTGCTCGCTGAGGCATTCAACGCGGCTTTGCAATGCGCCGCATGGTCCCGCGCGGAGTTTCATTTGCGGCATGGGAAAGCGCTGCATCCCGATTCGCTGCAATGGGCATTGCGCGAAGCAGATCTTTGGCTGGCCCAATCGAATTTCGACCAGGCGACCATCGTTCTTCGGGCGTTGCAGGCGCAGCCTGATACGCCAGCGGGTTTCAGAGATGCCGTCCTGCATGACTTGGCATTCATTGAATTCCAGCAAAGGAACTACGGGGCCTGCACAGCGCTATTGGCAGGTCACATGCAGGCAGGCGATGCAGACCAGGAATCTGCTCCTAGCACCATGTCTCGTGAAATGGTTGTGCTTTGGCTGCGCGCCCTTCACCATGCCGGTGATTTGGAGCAGGCGGTGCGGTGGACGCAAACCTTGGAAGAACAGCGCGGCCTTTTCCCTCAAGCCGCAGGAGTCGCCAGTTTGGTCGCCCTGGATGCTGCGCAGATGGCCCTTGCGAGTCGCTGGTCGGCCATGGCACTTGAGCAGGCATCCGCGTCGGACCGACCCATCGAGGCCCTCGTTGTACAGGCATCGCTGGCACTCGCCTCCACCGATGCGGCCAAAGCCCTTGATTTCTCCGAACAGGCATTGCTCATCCATCCCCAAGACGGCCGTGCTTTATCAGCACATGCGTTCGCGCAGCTTCTGGCGGGTCAACCACAGGCTGCTTTGGCGTCTTTCCGCAGAGCCTTGTCGTTCATGCCGAACCATATTGGCACTTGGCACGGTCAAGGGTGGACGCAGCTGACACTGCATGATCCGCAAGCCGCGTGCACCAGCTTCGAGGCTGCACTGGCCCTGGATCGCAATTTTGCGGAAAACCATGGGGCGTTGGCCGTCGCCCTGGCGCTTCAAAAACAAACCGAGCAGGCGAACACGCAGGTTCAACTCGCGTTGCGTCTTGACAGTGCCAATATGTCTGGTCGCTTTGCCCAGGCGATTCTGGAAGGAAAAACTTCAGACGCACAGGCATTCGAACAACTGGCGCGTCGGCTATTGGGTGGCGAGGCGTACGAAACCGTCATGGGAGCCGTCAATCGCCGCGGATGAGCGCACGGCCGTCGCGCTCTAAGTGGCTTGCTGCAATAGAGAGTCGACGGCGATCGAGCATGCGCTCTTAAGTCCAGGGTCATCCTGCATCTGCCCGATGACCTGATCGAGCAAATGCGGAAAACCTGGGTCCACTTGCAGCCTGGTTCCAAACTCCTTGGTGAGCACGGCTTCCATGAATATCCTCAACGCCTTGCTTCTGCGCTCAGGGTCGTCCGCGGGAATGGCGCGTATCTGCCGCAACATGGGCTGTTCGGAACCCGGGGAATTCTGAACTTCTTTGGACTCACGTTGACGCGCAGGAGAAGCCGCGCGCACTCGCCCTGTCGATTCGAGTTGCGCCCGGACGATGGCACTCAACTGGGATGCTGCGTCAATCCGAGTCATGGTCAAGTCCTTTCACCACGCGGTTGAGTGGCGGTTGAGGTCAATGTGCCGGGCCTTGCTGAAGATAGTTCGACAACAGCACATGGGAAGACTCGTCCTCGTCGGGCTGCGGGGCCAACAGCGTTGGAACTGCCACCGGCACTGCTTGCTGTGGCGATTGGTGCGCGCCCGGCAAAAGCGCATCCATTTGCGCCAAAACCTTGCGGATATCAGCGGACATCGGCGGATGGTCTGCATTGCGGACCAATCCAGCTTCGAAACACGCCCGGGCTGTATCGAAACTGTCGCCAGCCAGCGCGGCAAAACCCCTGATCCAATGGGGCAGGGGGCTCTCATCCTCCAAACCCAACAGCGGCTGCCAGGTGAGCAGCGCTGCAGAAGCACGCCCGGAGCTGAACTGCAGCAGGCCAAGCTGGTACCGGGCAACGACAAGCCCAGGTGAAAGCAATACGGCATTTGCAAAACCTTGTTCCGCCAAATCCATGCGCCCGAGGGATGCGTGTTCGGCCCCCAGCAAAAAGTGAGGCAGGCCGGACTCCGGCTGTTCCTGGATGGCTTGCCGCAAGAGTGCAATCGCTTGCTCACTATCGCCATGGGTGCTTGCGGCGATCGCGTTCTCCAGGGCAGACGACATGGGGGAAGAAGACATCAAGTTTGCCTAAGTGATACAGACCGAAGAAGGGTAGGAAGGCAACGGTCTAAAGTACCGTAACCGTAGTGGGCATGCCTTCGGATGGGCATGTTCAATATATCCAGCGATAGCGAGACATGTTGAGCACTCTGGTTTTTAATCCTGACTGGTTTACTGGGAATTTTGCTGCTCCATGGATTGCATCAGCTAGAGAGTGTTGTGAACTTCCTGCCCCAGCCAGCACCCGTGCGGCAGCGGACAACGTGAGCACCGCAAAGACAAGGAAATGCAGCCCGCCCACTTCGGGCAGTCGCTCGCAGTCCCGCGAGAGCCCTGCGGAATCTCGTCAGCCAGCCGAAGCTGCGCTCCACCACCCAGCGCCGGTGCAGCAACACGAACCCCTTCTTATTCGCCTCCGGCAACGTCATGGTCTGCAGGTCGATCCCGTTGTCCTGCGCCGCCTTTGATGCAGCCTACACCGGTGTAGCCCTGGTCCGCCCAGGCACGCTGCACTGGGCGACCCGTGGCCTGCGTCACGTCCTTGCACAGGCGCTGCAGCTGGGCACGCTCCTGTTCGTCAGTTGGCGTGACATGCACCGCCAGCAGGTGGCCCAGCGTGTCCACGGCCATGTGGACCTTGCTGCCGCGCTCATCTGCACGTGCGCCCATCCATCACCACGGCGCTGGGCTGGCCTTGGCGACCCTGCGCTACGCGAATGATGGAGCGCAGGTCGAGACCATCGCCTCGAAGCAACCCGCGTCCAACCAGCGCCGGCGTGCTGAGAGACCACTTCCCAGGGCGGCGGGACCATGGGGCTGCATCTGCCAGGGCGGTCCCGCGCGTAACAGCCAGCGCAGGGCATTGAAGACTTCCCGCAGATCGTGCTCTCGCTGGGAAGCGTGCCTGTCCATCAGGGTCAGATAGGGTGCCGCGAAGCTCCATTCTTCATCGCTGATGTCCGTTGGGTACGGCTCGCGGGGCATCTGCAAACTCTACTCGCGGCTTTGCTCTCACTGAGGAAGTTCACAATACGCTCTAGTTAAAACGGTATCGGTTAAACCGGGCACATCAGGGCCTCCAGCTGTGCCTGGATTCGCTGGTTGCGCGTGGGCTCGTGCACCAGCAAGAGTGCGTGGGGATGCGCTTTGCCGATGCGCGATGCTGATCAGCGTTCGCCGCGGTTTGTCGGCCCGAAGTCAATGAAATCGGCCGGCACATTCGCCGTGAGCCAGACGCCATTCTCGGCTTGGTAGAACCGGTGCCCTTGGCCGTGCATGGTGGCCGCTGCGATGGACAGCACCACGGGCTGCCCGTATCGCTGCCCCACGCTGGCCGCCGTCTGCGCATCCTCTGAAAGGTGCACGTGGTGCCGCAAACCCGGCAGCAATCCTTGCTGGCGGATCGACTCCAGAAACCGGGTTGCAGTGCCGTGGTACAGAACAGCGGGCGGCGTCTTTTCCTCCATGCGGATCGACACGGTGGGGGTGGAGTGCCCTTGCACCGCGCGGATGCTGCAGCCATCTTCCGAAATCGAAAACCGTTTTTTGTCGCTGGTAACGACGA
This sequence comes from Acidovorax sp. KNOB132, assembly GCF_057541515.1. Lineage (NCBI taxonomy): Bacteria > Pseudomonadati > Pseudomonadota > Betaproteobacteria > Burkholderiales > Comamonadaceae > Acidovorax > Acidovorax sp. KNOB132. Next base: position 3,059 of record NZ_BAAJYT010000031.1, on the reverse strand, counting down.
CCTGCTCGATCAATGCACGGTCCAGCGCACGACCGTGCTGGGCCGCCGCTGCGATCAATGCGTCGATGGGGGTCCAGCCCTCGCGATCCAGGGTCAGCCCGATGGATTGGGGCTCATGGCGCAGAACGTAGCTGAGAAACTTGCTGGTTTCGGCGAGTGGCTGGGTGCTCATGGAAAACGCTTGGGCTGCTTATCCGGCCTGGCGGCCCGTCACTCCGCCGCTGCGGCGATCAATGCCTGCAGGGCCTCGTCCACTTCGCGGTCCTCGACCCCCTGCTGCGGCACCAGGCAGGCTGTCAGCGCCTGCAGTGCTCCCGCTTCCTTCTGCAGCCGTGCAATGGCCTGCCCCGCATCGCGCGGCGCATCGAAGCCGGTGCTTTGCAACAGCACCCGGCCATCCGCCGCGACCAGCTTGAAGTAGAACTTGCCGTCTGCCTCGCGGTACTGCTTGAACGACGGCAGCGCCGCCTTGGCGGGCTTGGCCTGTGCCGGCGCCGCCACCGCGGCGGTGCGCAGGCTGCGCAGCCCCACGGCCCCGCGCAGGTCGCGCATGAACGGCGTGGCGATGGCGCGTGCGCGTTCGGCGCCGGCCAGCAGGGTGTCCTCGATCTGCGAGGGGTCGGCCATCAGTGCTTCGTAGCGCGCGCGCATGGGGGCGATGACCTGGTCCACGCGTTCGAACAGCACCTGCTTGGCGTCGCCCCAGGCGATGCCTTCGGCGTATTGCCGGCGCAGCGCGGCGGTTTCCGCCTCGGTGGCGAAGGCCTGGTAGATCTGGAACAGGGCCGAGCCCTCGGTGTCCTTGGGTTCGCCGGGCGCGCGCGAGTCGGTGAGGATGCCGCCGATGAGCTTGCGCAGCTGTTCGCGCGAGGAGAACAACGGGATGGTGTTGTCGTAGCTTTTGCTCATCTTGCGGCCGTCGAGGCCGGGCAGGGTGGCCACGTGCTCGTCTATGGCGGCCTCGGGCAGCACGAAGCGCTCGCCGTACAGGTGGTTGAAGCTGGCCGCCATGTCGCGCGCCATCTCGATGTGCTGCACCTGGTCGCGGCCCACGGGCACCTTGTGGGCCTTGAACAGCAGAATGTCGGCGCCCATGAGCACGGGGTACATGAACAGGCCGGCGGTCACGCCGTCATCGGCCTCGCGGCCGGCCGCGGTGTTCTTGTCCTGCGACGCCTTGTAGGCATGGGCACGGTTGAGCACGCCCTTGCCGGTCACGCAGCTCAGCAGCCAGTTGAGTTCGGGAATTTCCGGAATGTCGGACTGGCGGTAGAAGGTGACGTGCTCAGGGTTCAGCCCGGCGGCGAGCCAGCTGGCCGCGATCTCCAGCGTGGACCGCTGGATGCGCACCGGGTCTTCGCACTTGATGAGCGCGTGGTAGTCGGCCAGAAAGTAAAAGCTCTGCACGCCGGGCTGCAGGCTGGCCGCGACGGAGGGGCGGATGGACCCGACGAAGTTGCCCAGGTGCGGCGTGCCCGTGGTGGTGATGCCGGTGAGAAAGCGCGTGGTGGTCATGAAAGCAGGATCCGCAGAAAACAAAGAAAAAGAGAACCGCAGCCGCGGGCCCGTCGGCACCGCAACGTTCAGGTGCGGGTGCCGATCAGCGCAGCATCGCCATCAGGGGCGTCAGCAGCAGGTTGATGGCTGAGTAGCCCAGCGACATGAGCGGGCGCAGCCAGACCGCACCCACCACGCCGGCCACGACCAGGGCCAGCACGATGAAGAACCCGTAGGGCTCGATGCGCGACACCATTTGCGCCTGCTTCCAGGGCAGCAGGCCGACCAGGATGCGCCCACCGTCCAGCGGCGGCAGCGGAAACAGGTTGAAGGCCCACATGACGAGGTTGACCAGCATGCCGGCGCGCGCCATCTCCAGGAAAAAGCGCTCCTGCACGCCGAAGCCGACCAGCGCGATGAGGAACACCGCCCACAGGATGGCCTGGAAGAAATTGGAGGCCGGCCCCGCCAGCGCGACCCAGATCATGTCGCGCTTGGGGTTGCGCAGGTTGCCGAAATTCACCGGCACCGGCTTGGCGTAGCCGAACAGAAATGCCCCCGACGTGGCGAAGTACAGCAGCAGCGGCATGAGGATGGTGCCGACCGGGTCGATGTGCTTGAGCGGGTTGAGCGTGATGCGGCCCATCATGAACGCGGTCTGGTCGCCGAAGTGGCGCGCGGCGTAGCCGTGGGCGGCTTCGTGCACCGTGATGGCGAAGAGCACCGGCAGTGCGTAGATGAGAACGGTTTGGATGAGGTTGGAGAAGTCCACCGGGCGATTGTCTCAGACACCGGCGAGGGGCCTTTCCCGCGGCATAAGCGCAACTACGGAGGGCGCCCGGCGCGATCGTTGATAGCATGGCACGGCATGTTGCAAAACGTAGCCTGTGCACACCGCCGGGCGCCGGTGGCTGCCTGCGATAACGACATACAACAGGCATAGGAGACAGTCGATCATGGGCTTGGACAGGCTGAAGATTGGTACGCGGCTGGTGCTGGCGTTCGGGGCGCTCGCGGCGCTGATGGCGCTGCTGGTGGCCGTGGGGCTCACCGACATCGGGCGGGCGCAGGCGTCGCACCGCGCGGCGTTGCAGTTGGCGGGCGGCCTGGCCGACGCGCAGCGAATGCCGCTGGTGCAGGCCGTTCAGGCGGCGCAGGGGCAACTGGACGACGTGCGGGTGTGGCTGCTGGTGCTGGGCGGGCTGGTGTTCGCGGTGGCCATTGCCGCGTTCCTGCTGCTGCGCCAGGGCATCGTGAGCCCCCTGGCCCAGGCCATCGTCATCGCCGAAACCGTGGCGGCGGGCGACCTGAGCAAGGAGTTCAGCTCCGATCTGCAGGGCGATTTCGGGCGGCTGCTCGGGGCGTTGGGCACGATGGAAGACACCTTGACCGAGCTGGTCTCGCGCATCAAGCAGTCCACCGATGCGATCACGCTGTGCGCGGGCGACATCGATTCGGGCAATTCCGATCTGTCGCGCCGCACGCAGGAGCAGGTGTCCTCCCTGACCGAGACGGCCGCGAGCATGGCGCAGCTCACTTCCACCGTGCGCCAGAACGCCGAC
>NZ_BAAJYT010000030.1:0-32041 GCF_057541515.1 Acidovorax sp. KNOB132 | reverse complement strand
GCTCGACGGGATTTCCATCGAGGCCTTGTCCGATTCCACCGTGATGAGTGATTGCTCGGCCTTGACCGTGTCGCCGGGCTTGACCAGCAACTCGATCACGCCCACTTCGTCGAAATCCCCGATGTCCGGGACCTGGATATTGACCAATGCCATGTTTATGCCTCCTGCCGAGCCGCCTCAAAGGAGGCATGTGCCCCCTTGGGGGGCAGCGAATGAATATGAGCGTGGGGGTTCACCGTGCGTCTCCGATCGGTGTTCAAGCGTAGAGCGGGTTGATCTTGTCGGTGTTGATGCCGTACTTCTGGATCGCCTCGGCCACCTTGGCCGCCGGCACCACGCCGTCGTCCGCCAGGCCCTTGAGCGCCGCCACGACGATGTAGTGGCGGTTGATCTCGAAGTGCTCGCGCAGCTTGCGGCGGAAGTCGCTGCGCCCGAACCCGTCGGTGCCCAGCACCTTGTAGGCGCGGCCCTTGGGAATGAAGGGGCGGATCTGCTCGGCGTAGGCCTTCATGTAGTCGGTGGAGGCGATGACCGGGCCAGTGGTCTTGGACAACTGCTCCTCCACGAACGGCACGCGCGGCGTTTCGGTGGGGTGCAGCAGGTTCCAGCGGTCGGCGTCCTGGCCGTCGCGGGTCAGCTCGTTGAAGCTCGGGCAGCTCCACACGGAAGCGGCCACGCCCCAGTCCTTTTCCAGCAGTTCCTGCGCGAAGAACGACTCCCGCAGGATCGTGCCGCTGCCCAGCAATTGCACGGTGGGGGCGTCCTTCTTGAGGGCCGGCGCCTGCTTGCACAGGTACATGCCCTTGATGATCTGCTCTTCGGTGCCGGGCTGCAGGCCGGGCATCGGGTAGTTTTCGTTCAGCAGCGTGAGGTAGTAGAAGACGTTTTCCTGGCGCTCCACCATGCGCTTCATGCCGTCGTGCATGATCACCGCGACTTCGTGGGCGAACGTCGGGTCGTAGCTCACGCAGTTGGGGATGGTGCCGGCCAGGATGTGGCTGTGGCCGTCTTCGTGCTGCAGGCCTTCGCCGTTCAGCGTGGTGCGGCCCGAGGTGCCGCCCAGCAGGAAGCCGCGCGCCTGCATGTCGCCCGCCGCCCAGGCCAGGTCGCCGATGCGCTGGAAGCCGAACATCGAGTAGTACACGTAGAACGGCACCATGATGCGGTTGTTGGTGCTGTACGAGGTGGCGGCCGCGATCCAGCTGCTCATGCCGCCGGCTTCGTTGATGCCTTCCTGCAGGATCTGGCCGGCCTTGTCTTCCTTGTAGTACATGACCTGGTCCTTGTCGACCGGGGTGTACTGCTGACCGTGCGGGTTGTAGATGCCGATCTGGCGGAACAGGCCTTCCATGCCGAACGTGCGGGCCTCGTCCACCAGGATGGGCACCACGCGCGGGCCCAGGGCCTGATCGCGCAGCAGCTGCGTGAGAAAGCGCACGTAGGCTTGCGTGGTGGAGATTTCGCGGCCTTCGGGCGTGGGCTCGAGAATGGCCTTGAACGTTTCCAGCGCGGGCACGGTGAAGCTTTCGTCGGCCTTCACGCGGCGCTTGGGCAGGTAGCCGCCGAGCGCCTTGCGGCGCTCGTGCAGGTACTTCATTTCGGGAGTGTCGTCGGCCGGCTTGTAGAACGGCAGGTCGGCGATCTGGCTGTCCGGAATCGGGATGTTGAAGCGGTCGCGGAAGGCCTTGATGTCCTCGTCGCCGAGCTTCTTGGTCTGGTGGACGGTGTTCTTGCCCTCGCCGATCTTGCCCATGCCGAATCCCTTGACGGTCTTGACCAGCAGCACGGTGGGCTGGCCCTTGTGCTCGTTGGCGGCGTGGAAGGCGGCATAGACCTTCTGCGAATCGTGGCCGCCGCGGCGCAGGTTCCAGATCTCGTCGTCGCTCATGTGCTCGACCATCTTCAGCGTGCGCGGATCGCGGCCGAAGAAGTGCTTGCGCACGTAGGCGCCGTCGTTGGCCTTGAACGACTGATAGTCCCCGTCGTTGCACTCCATCATGATCTTGCGCAGCGCGCCGTCCTTGTCGCGCGCCAGCAGGTCGTCCCAGCCCTTGCCCCACAGCAGCTTGATGACGTTCCAGCCGGAGCCGCGGAACTCGCTCTCCAGCTCCTGAATGATCTTGCCGTTGCCGCGCACCGGGCCGTCCAGGCGCTGCAGATTGCAATTGATGACGAAGATCAGGTTGTCGAGGTTCTCGCGCGCCGCCAGGCCGATGGCGCCCAGCGATTCGACTTCGTCCATCTCGCCGTCGCCGCAGAACACCCAGACCTTGCGGTTTTCGGTGTTGGCGATGCCGCGGGCATGCAGGTACTTGAGAAAGCGCGCCTGGTAGATCGCCATCAGCGGGCCCAGGCCCATCGACACCGTGGGGAACTGCCAGAACTCGGGCATCAGCTTGGGGTGCGGGTAGCTGGACAGGCCCTTGCCGTCCACTTCCTGGCGGAAGTTGAGCAGTTGCTCTTCGGACAGGCGGCCTTCCAGGTAAGCGCGGGCGTAGATGCCGGGCGACACGTGGCCCTGGATGTACAGCAGGTCGCCGCCGTGGTTTTCGCTCTCGGCGTGCCAGAAGTGGTTGAAGCCGGCGCCGAACATGTTGGCCAGCGAGGCGAACGAGCCGATGTGGCCGCCCAGGTCGCCGCCTTCGGGCGGATGGTGGCGGTTGGCCTTGACGACCATGGCCATGGCGTTCCAGCGCATGTAGGCGCGCAGGCGGCCTTCGATTTCGAGGTTGCCGGGGCAACGGGCTTCCTGGTTCGACTCCAGGGTGTTCACGTAGCCGGTGTTGGCGGAGAAAGGCAGGTCGATGCTGCTTTGGCGGGCATGTTCGAGCAGTTGCTCGATCAGGAAGTGGGCGCGCTCTGCACCTTCCTTGTCGATGACGGCGCTCAGCGCATCCATCCACTCACGGGTTTCCTGCTGATCGGTGTCGGGGGTGGACGACGCCGGGTTTCCGGCCTGGGGGTCGGTCTGAGCTGACATGCCTGTCTCCTTTATGGGTGCTGGCGTTGGAAATTTCGGGCGAGTGTCTCATATTTTTTTGGTATTTCAAATTGTGCTTTTCATTTTCATAATGCAAAATATTGCTGCAAGTGCACATTTTTCATACCGGAAGAAGGCCTCCAGTGCTCCCCTACACTCCGCCCATGGAACGTCCGCCCTCTCCGCCCCTCGCCATCGGGCCCGCCGTGGCCGCCCCCGTGCGCTGGTGGCGCACCTGGTGGCGCAGCCTCTCCCCCACCCGCCAGGACCGCTTCGCGGCCCTGGCGCCACTGGCCGCCGTGCTGATGTTCCTGGCGGCCATCGTGGCGGCGTTCTGGTATTTGCGCATGGAAGAAGGCGAGCGCGAGCAGGAAGCCCTCAAGCGCGACGTGGAATACGCGCAGCAGCGCGTGCGGCTGCGCCTGCTGGAGCGGCAGGAGCAGATCATGCGCATCGCGCGCGACCTCTCCAACCAGGACCTGGAGCGCGCCGACTTCGTGGCGCGTGCCGAAGGCCTCATCAGCCAGTACCCTGAACTGCAGGCCATCAGCTGGATCGACGACCGCCGCCGCATCCGCGCCAGCCATGCGGCGCCCACCGTCACCAGCGGCCAGTTGCGCGTGGCGGGCGAGGTGCTCAAGAACGGCGACACCGCCGACACCTTCAGCCTCGCCCGGGACCTGCAGCAACCCGTGTACGCCCAGCCCAACGGCACCGAAGGCGAAACCGCCCCGCTGCTGCAGCTGCAGGTGCCGCTGGCCGCGCAGGGCAAGTTCACCGGCGTGGTGCTGGCGGAATATTCCATCGACAGCCTGCTGCGCTACGGCACGCCGACCGAGGTGTTGGCGCGCTACGCCGTCACCATGCTGGATGGACGCGACCAGGTGCTGGCGGGCAGCGCGCTCACGCCGCGCAGCGCCTCCGGGCTGCTGCCGTGGACCGCACGCGCCAACGAATACGAGGTGCCGGTCTCGCCCGTGGGCAATGGCCTCGTGCTTCGCGCGCAGGCCTACCGCACCTCGCTCGGCGTGGTGGGCAGCGGGCTGTTCTGGCTGGTGGGCACGCTGAGCGCCATGACGGCCTGGCTGCTGATCGCCACTTGGCGCCACACCCGCCGGCGCATGCAGGCCCAACAGGCGCTGGTGGCCGAAACCAACTTCCGCCGGGCGATGGAAAATTCCATCCTCACCGGCATGCGCGCCCTGGACATGCAGGGGCGCATCACCTACGTGAACGCCGCGTTCTGCCAGATGACGGGCTGGAACGAGGCCGATCTGGTCGGCCAGTCGCCGCCCTACACCTATTGGCCCGAGAGCGACCACGAGGCGCTGCACGCCAAGCTGCGCGACGAGCTGAGCGGCAAGGTCACGCTGGGCGGGTTCCAGGTGCGGGTCAAGCGCAAGAGCGGTACGCTGTTCGACGCGCGCCTGTATGTCTCGCCCCTGATCGACGCCCATGGCCACCAGACCGGCTGGATGACGTCGATGACCGACATCACCGAGCCCAATCGCGTGCGCGAGCAGCTGTCCGCATCGCACGAGCGCTTCACCATCGTGCTGGAGTCGCTCGATGCCTCGGTGTCGGTCGCGCCGCTGGGCAGCGAGGAACTGCTGTTCGCCAACAAGCTGTACCGCCAGTGGTTCGGCTCGCAGACGGGCGGGCATCTGCAACTGGTCGCGCAGGCGGGCGTGCTGCCCTCCACCACCGCCAGCGCGCGCGGCATGGACGACGAGGACGGACTGATGGGCCTGCCCACCGACCCGCTCACCAGCGCCCGCTCCGAAAACGCCGAGATCTACCTGCCGGACCTGGGCAAGTGGCTCGAAGTGCGATCGCGCTACCTGAACTGGGTGGACGGACGACTGGCCCAGATGGTGATTGCCACCGACATCACGCCGCGCCGCCAGGCCGAGGAACAGGCCGCGCGGCAGGCCGAGCGCGCCCAGTCGGTCAGCCGGCTCATCACCATGGGCGAGATGGCCTCCAGCGTGGCGCACGAACTGAACCAGCCGCTCACCGCCATCAGCAACTACTGCAGCGGCATGGTCTCGCGCATCGAAAGCGGGCAGATCACCGAAGAGGCGCTGCTGTCCGCGCTGCAAAAGACCGCCCATCAGGCGCAGCGCGCAGGGCAGATCATCCAGCGCATCCGTGCCTTCGTGAAGCGCAGCGAGCCCAACCGCGCCCTGGCGGACGTCCACACCATGGTCAGCGAGGCGGTCGAGCTGGCCGACATCGAACTGCGCCGGCACAACGTGCGCCTGACCCACTACGTGGCGGCGCGGCTGCCCCAGGTGATGGCCGACACCATCCTGATCGAGCAGGTGCTGGTCAACCTGATGAAGAACGGCGCCGAGTCCATCGAGCACGCCCAGCGCCCGCCGCCCCGGCGCAGCGTGGAACTGCGCGTCGTGCCCCGCCAGGTCGAAGGCCGTGAGGTGATCGAGTTCACGGTGCAGGACACCGGCAAGGGCCTGGCCCCCGAAGTGCTGGAGCATCTGTTCGAGGCCTTCTTCTCCACCAAGCAGGAAGGCATGGGCATGGGCCTGAACCTGTGCCGCAGCATCGTCGAGTCCCACCAGGGGAGGATGCAGGCGGAGAACCTCTACAATGGCCCGGAGGTCACCGGCTGCCGGTTCTCCTTCTGGCTTCCGCTGGCGCAGCCTGCGGATGCCACTACGAATTCTGTAGCAAACGCATCACATCCAAGGACCCCTGCATGAGCTTGATTCCGAAAAAAGGCACCGTCTACGTCGTGGATGACGACGAAGCCGTCCGCGACTCCCTGCAGTGGTTGCTGGAAGGCAAGGACTATCGGGTGCGCTGCTTTGATTCGGCGGAATCCTTCCTCTCGCGCTACGACCCCCGCGAAGTCGCCTGCCTCATCGTGGACATCCGCATGGGTGGCATGACCGGCCTGGAACTGCAGGACCGGCTCCTCGAACGCAAGTCCCCCCTGCCCGTCGTCTTCATCACCGGCCACGGCGACGTGCCCATGGCCGTGAACACCATGAAGAAAGGCGCGCTCGATTTCATCCAGAAGCCGTTCAACGAGGAAGAGCTCGTGGGCCTGGTGGACCGCATGCTCGACCGGGCGCGCGAATCGTTCGCCGGCCACCAGCAGGCCGCCAGCCGCGACGCCCTGCTGTCCAAGCTCACCGGCCGCGAAGCCCAGGTGCTGGAGCGCATCGTCGCCGGCCGCCTGAACAAGCAGATCGCCGACGACCTGGGCATCAGCATCAAGACCGTGGAGGCGCACCGCGCCAACATCATGGAAAAGCTGAACGCCAACACCGTGGCCGACCTGCTCAAGATCGCCCTCGGCCAGAATGCGCCCAAAGGCTGATTGCTCCTGATTTGATAGCTGCCAGCACAATCAAACCGCCGGCAGTCAGCCATTTTCATTGCCAACCTGAGTTTCTCGACGAATGACAGCCCAACTGATCGACGGCAACGCCCTCTCCCGCCAACTGCGCACCGAAGTGGCCCAGCGCGCCGCTGCCCTGAAAGCGCGCGGCACCGTCCCCGGCCTGGCCGTGGTGCTGGTGGGCGACAACCCTGCCAGCCAGGTCTACGTGCGCAACAAGGTCAAGGCCTGCGAGGACAGCGGGCTGCATTCGGTGCTGGAAAAGTACGATGCCACGATGAGCGAGGCCGAGCTGCTCGCCCGCGTCGAGGCACTGAACAACGACCCGGCCATCCACGGCATCCTGGTGCAGTTGCCGCTGCCCGCGCACATTGACGCGCAGAAGGTCATCGAGGCGATCTCGCCCGCCAAGGACGTGGACGGCTTTCACATCGCCAGCGCCGGCGCGCTCATGACCGGCATGCCCGGTTTCTGGCCCTGCACGCCCTATGGCTGCATGAAGATGCTCGAATCCATCGGCTACTCGCTGCAGGGCAAGCATGCGGTGGTCATCGGCCGCAGCAATATCGTGGGCAAGCCGATGGCGCTCATGCTGCTGCAAAAGAACGCCACCGTGACCGTGTGCCACAGCGCCACGCAAGATTTGAAGGCGCAGACCCTTCAGGCGGACGTGATCGTGGCCGCCGTGGGCAAGCGCAACGTGCTCACGGCCGACATGGTCAAGCCCGGCGCGGTGGTGATCGACGTGGGCATGAACCGCAACGACGAAGGCAAGCTCTGCGGCGACGTGGACTTTGCCGGCGTGAGCGAGGTGGCCGGCTGGATCACGCCCGTGCCCGGCGGCGTCGGCCCCATGACCATCACCATGCTGCTCGTCAACACGCTCGAAGCCGCGGAGCGCGCAGCCGCCTGACCATTTTTGCTGCCACGGCCGGCTTGAACCTGACCCATCCAACGCCATCTATCCGCGCATGAGCAATCCCCTCCTCGCCCCCTCCGACCTCCCCCTGTTCGACCGCATCCAGCCCAGCGACGTGGCTCCGGCGGTCGATGTGCTGCTGCAACGTGCGAGCGCCGCGCTGGAAACCGTCACGGCGCCCGACTTTCCGGCGCGATGGGAATCGATTGCCCAGGTGCTGGATGTCGCGACCGAAGCGCTGGGGCGCTCCTGGGGCGCGGTGAGCCACCTCAACAGCGTGGCCGACACCCCCGAACTGCGCGCGGCCTACAACGAGGCCCTGCCCCGCGTCACCGAGTTCTGGACCCGCCTGGGCGCCGATGAGCGCCTGTACGCCAAGTACAAGGCCATCGATCCGCAGACGCTGAACACCGAGCAGCGCCAGGCCTTGCGCAACGCCGTGCGCAATTTCGTGCTGTCGGGCGCCGAACTGCAGGGCGCGGCGCGCGAACGCTTCGCGCAGATCCAGGAACGCCAGGCGGAACTCAGCCAGAAGTTCAGCGAAAACGCGCTCGACGCCACCGACGCCTTCGCCTACTACGCCCGGGAAGACGAGCTCGACGGGCTGCCCGACGACGTGAAGCAGGCCGCACTGGCCGCCGCGCAAGCCGAGGGCAAGGCCGGCTACAAGCTCACCCTCAAGATGCCTTGCTATCTGCCGGTGATGCAGTTCGCCCGCAGCAGCGCCCTGCGCGAAACGCTGTACCGCGCCTATGTCACCCGCGCCTCGGACCAGGCCGAAGGCGATGCCAAACGCTTCGACAACAGCGCCCTCATCCGCGAGATCCTCGCCCTGCGCAAGGAAGAGGCGCAACTGCTGGGCTACGCCAATTTCGGCGAGGTGTCGGTCGTCGCCAAGATGGCCGACTCACCCCAGGAGGTGATCGACTTCCTGCGTGACCTGGCCCGCCGTGCCCGGCCCTACGCCGAAAAAGACGTCGCCGACATGCGCGAGTTCGCCGCGAAGGATCTCGGCATTGCCGATCCGCAGGCCTGGGACTGGCCCTACATCTCCGAGAAGCTCAAGGAAGCGCGCTACGCCTTCAGCGAGCAGGAGGTCAAACAGTATTTCACCGCGCCCAAGGCCCTGGCTGGCCTGTTCAAGATCGTTGAGACGCTGTTCGAAGTGGCCATTCGCCGCGACAGCGCGCCCGTCTGGAACCCGGCCGTGGAGTTCTACCGCATCGAGCGCGGCACCGAGCTCGTGGGCCAGTTCTACCTGGACCAGCCGGCGCGCAACGGCAAACGCGGCGGCGCCTGGATGGACGATGTGCGCACCCGCTGGCTGCGCCCCGACACGGGCAAGCTGCAAACCCCCGTGGCGCACTTGGTGTGCAACTTCGCCGAAGGCGTGAACGGTGCGCCGCCGCTGCTGACCCATGACGACGTCATCACGCTGTTCCACGAGTTCGGCCACGGCCTGCACCACATGCTCACCCAGATCAACGAGCGCGATGTCTCGGGCATCAGCGGCGTCGAATGGGATGCGGTCGAGTTGCCCAGCCAGTTCATGGAAAACTTCTGCTGGGAGTGGGACGTGCTCAAGCACATGACCGCCCATGTGGACACCGGCGAGCCGCTGCCGCGCGCGCTGTTCGACAAGATGATCGCGGCGAAGAATTTCCAGAGCGGCATGGGCACGCTGCGGCAGATCGAATTCGCGCTGTTCGACATGCTGTTGCACACCTCGCATGACCCGTCGCAAGACTTCATGCCCCTGCTGGCCCAGGTCCGCAGCGAGGTGTCGGTGCTGACGCCGCCGGCCTTCAGCCGCACCGCCCACACCTTCAGCCACATCTTCGCCGGCGGGTATGCCGCAGGCTACTACAGCTACAAATGGGCCGAAGTGCTCAGCGCGGACGCTTACGCCGCGTTCGAGGAGACGGCCGGCGCGGACGGCCTGCCCAGCGCCGAGACCGGGCGCCGCTACCGCCAGGCCATTCTGGAAGCGGGCGGCAGCCGCCCGGCCATGGAGTCGTTCAAGGCGTTCCGCGGCCGCGCGCCCAGCCTGGATGCGCTGCTGCGCCACCAGGGCATGGCCGGCAACGCCTGAGCCCATCGATACCCGAGACTGTTCCCTTTGGAGTCCTACGACATGAAGCAACCGCTCTTTGCCCTCGCGCTGGCTTCGACCTTCCTGGCCGTGACCGCCCTGCCCGCCCAGGCACAGCAGGTGTACCGCATCGTCGGCCCCGATGGAAAAGTGACCTTCTCGGACCGCGCGCCCGATGCCAAGACGCCACCGGCCCAGGTCGGCGGCGGACGCGCCAGCGGCCCGGCCCTGCCTTATGAACTGCAGCAGGTCGCCACCCGTTTTCCGGTCACGCTCTACACCGGCAACGACTGCGCGCCTTGCGTGAGCGCGCGCAACCTGCTGGTGAACCGCGGCGTACCATTCACCGAACGCACGGTGAACACTGAAGAAGATGCCGATGCGCTCAAGCGCCTCAGCGGCTCGACCAACCTGCCGTTCGGCACCATCGGCTCGCAACAGCTCGTCGGCTTTTCGGACAGCGAGTGGATGCAGTACCTCGACGCGGCAGGCTACCCCAAGCAATCGCAGCTGCCGCCGAGCTATCGCCGCGCCCCTGCGGCACCGATGGTCGCCGCCAAGCCGGCAACCCCCGCAGCGGCGGCGGCACCTGCCGCGCCGGCGGAAGCACCACGCCCCGCCGCACCGAGCGGCAATGGTGGCAGAACGCCAAGCAACCCGGCAGGCATCACGTTCTGACGCAACATCCGGCATTGCAGACCGGGCGAGGCGTCACTCCCGCAGATTGCAATACGGTCTGCAGTGCCATTCGGTACCGAGCCATCAGGCCGGCGGAAGCCCGGCCCTGAGGGTGTTCAGTATTGAACGGTGCGCACGCCCTGCGCCGTGCCCAGCAGGCACACATGGGCTTTCTGGTGCGCGAACACGCCCACGGTCACGACGCCCGGCCATTGGTTCACCTCCGACTCGAAAGCCAGTGGATCGGTGATGCGCAGGCCACGCACATCCAGAATGTGCTGCTGGTTGTCCGTCACCAAAGGCGCGCCGTCTTTCTGGCGCAGCGTGGCTTGGCCGCCCAGGGCCGCGAAGCGGCGGGCAATCTGCTGCGCCGCCATGGGAATGACTTCCACGGGCAGCGGAAACTGGCCCAAGGCATCCACCCGCTTCGACTCGTCGGCAATGCACACGAACTGCCGGGCCAGCGCCGCCACGATCTTTTCGCGCGTGAGCGCAGCGCCGCCGCCCTTGACCATGTGGCCCTGGCCGTCGATCTCGTCGGCGCCGTCGATGTAGACCGCCAGGGACTCGACTTCGTTCGCATCGAACACTGGGATCCCCAAGGCTTTCAGCCGCTGGGTGCTGGCTTCGGAGCTGGACACGGCACCCCGGATGCGCTCTTTGATGGTGGCCAGGGCAGTGATGAAATGGTTCACCGTGGAGCCGGTGCCGACGCCGACGATCTCGCCGGGCACGACGTATTGCAGGGCCGCCTGGCCGACCAGGGCCTTGAGTTCTTCTTGGGTGAGGGGTGAGGGTGTCGTCATGGGGGAAAATCGGGAGTAGTTCACCGAATTATCCCCATGTCCTTGATCCCATACGCCCTCGCCCGTCCTCTTCTTTTCGGCATGGATGCCGAAGCCGCCCACGACATGACCATGGACATGCTGTCGCGCGGCCAACGCACGCCCTTGCAATGGGCCTGGTGCAACGACACCGTGGACGACCCCGTGACGCTGGCCGGCCTGACCTTTCCCAACCGGGTCGGGTTGGCAGCGGGCCTCGACAAGAACGCCCGCTGCATCGACGCACTGGGAGCCATGGGCTTCGGTTTTGTCGAGGTTGGCACCGTCACGCCCAAGGGCCAGCCGGGCAACCCCAAGCCACGCATGTTCCGGCTGCCGCAGGCCAACGCGCTCATCAACCGCTTGGGGTTCAACAACGAAGGGCTCGACGCCTTCCTGCACAACGTGCAGCAGGCGCGTTTTCGCACCCAGGCGCGCAAACACCCCATGTTGCTGGGATTGAATATCGGGAAGAACGCCACCACGCCGATCGAGAATGCCACTGCGGACTACTTAACCTGCCTGGACGGCGTCTATCCCCACGCGGACTACGTCACGGTGAACATCAGTTCACCGAACACACAAAACCTTCGCGCCTTGCAGAGCGATGAGGCCCTGGATGCACTGCTGGGCGCCATCGCCGAGCGGCGAGAAGCCCTTGCCCAGCGCCATGCCAACGCACAGGGCGCTCCGCGCCGCGTACCGGTGTTCGTCAAGATCGCCCCCGATCTGGACGCGGCCCAGGTTGAGCTGATTGCGGCCACACTGCAGCGCCACGGGATGGATGGCGTCGTGGCCACCAACACCACGATCGCCCGCGATGCCGTCAAGGGAATGCAGCATGCCGAGGAAACTGGCGGGCTCAGCGGCGCGCCGGTGCTGGAAGCCAGCAATCGGGTGATCCGCCAATTGCGGCAGGCACTGGGGCCGCAATTTCCGATCATCGGCGTGGGCGGCATTCTGAGTGCGGAAGACGCGGTGAGCAAGATCAAGGCGGGCGCCGATGTGGTGCAGATCTACACCGGCCTCATCTACCAAGGCCCTTCGCTGGTTCCGCAGGCAGCCCGGGCGATCAAGGCCATGCGCTGAAGCCAATGCGTTGAAGCCAATGCAAAAAGGACCCAACAGGGTCCTTTCGAATGTTCCACGCAAGGCTTACGACTCGTGCGAGGCGCGGCCTCAACGCCGCATTTGCATGATCAGCGGCATGGCCAGACCTGCCCACCGAATCAGCCGCGCAGGCCCCGCCACTACTGCCAGTCCGGCCACCACGGCAACAGCGGCCGGGTGCGATCGCGCGAAGGCGAGCAGCCGGATGGTCATCGAAGTGTCTGAGTCAGCAGCTTGCCGTTGGTCTTGTGCGGCCTGCACCTGCATGGCCTGCGATCGAGCGGCGCGCCGTGCGCGCACGCGCTGACGTTGCATGGCGATGCGCTCTAAAACCTTTTGCTGGCGATCGCTCAAGGAAGCGGAGCCATCTTGCGATGTGGAAGTCATGGGTTCAGAGCCTTTCCTTGATATCGCGCCAATCCTGGGCCAGTTCTTGCCGCGTCAGCACGAAAGCGTTGCCCGCCTGCTTGGCCACCGAGATCAATCCGATCAAGGCACCGGCCCACAGCACCAGCCAGGTGCCCGCCACCAGCCAGCCCACCATCGTGCGCTGGGGTGAATCCCAAAATTGCACCAGCACGGCGAGTGACGCGAGCACCAGGGTGACGACCGTGAGACCGCCCACGGCAACCACCAGCATGACCATCAAGCCCAAGCGCCGCTTCTGTTCGGCCCATTCGAGCCTCACCAGATCCAGCCGGTCTTCCGCAGCAATGGCCCCTTCGATGACGGCAGCGCGCCATCGCGCAACCCAGCCGTCCAATCCCAGAAGTGCCAACCAATTCATGCGAGCCTCTCTTGAGCCATCAGGTCATTGTTTTTAATGGGAATTAGCGGCGAGCCAGCAGGAAGCCGACCAAGGCACCTGCTGCCAGGGCAGCGGTGGCCACACGCCAAGGTTCATCATGGGCGTATTGGTCAGCGGCGCGGGCGGCTTCCTTGGCTTGGTAGGCGGCATCCTGGGCAGCGCGCACAGCGGAGTCACGCACCGAGTGGATGCCATCGTCCAGGCGCTGGCGCAGTTGCTTGATTTCCGGAACGCTGTCCAGGTCCTTGCTGGACAAAAGGCCACGCAAGTCAGAAACCAGCTTTTCCAGTTCGTTTTGCGCGGAAGAAAGCGTGTTGGATGCAGAAGTCATGAAGAGCCTTTCATAGCATGGAATAAAGGTAATCCGCCCCATACAGCCGGGCTGTAGGCGGATGCCCCATCTTAGTCACACGCTTTACATACGGCCGTAGGCCATGGCCGCTTGGATGAGAAAGTCAGCGGGAGACTTGATCTGCGACATGCTCGCCCAACGCCAGCGCACTGGTAAGGCCTGGCGACTCGATGCCGAACAGCTGGATGAGCCCACCCATGCCATGCGTTTCAGGGCCTTGGATGCTAAAGTCCGCTGCGGGCTCGCCCGGCCCGTGGATCTTGGGCCGAATGCCTGCATAGCCAGGCACCAGAGCGCCATCCCGCAGGCCGGGCCAGTACCGGCGAACCTCCGCATAGAACGCCTCGCCGCGCGCAGGATCGATCGACAGGTCCTCAGCCGAGCCCACCCACTCCACGTCGGGACCGAACTTGGCTTGGTGTCCCATGTCCAGTGTCAGGTGCACGCCCAGGCCAGCCGCTTCGGGAACGGGGTAGATCAAGCGGGAAAACGGCGATGCGCCCGTCAGCGTGAAGTAACTGCCCTTTGCGTACCGGGCCGTTGGCACATGGCGCGGATCGAGCCCATGGAACCGCTTGGCCAGATCGGGCGCCTGCAGGCCTGCGGCATTCACCAGCGTGCGGGCACCCAAGCGCGTACCGTCGATCGCTTCCAAAACGATAGCATCACCCCCTAGTACTGCATGCGCCAGAGGCGAATTCAGTGCCACGATGCCACCCTGGTTCTCCAGATCGCCTTGGAGCGAGAGCATGAAGGCATGGCTGTCCACGATGCCGGTGCTGGGCGACAGCAATGCGGCCACGCATTCCAGCGCGGGCTCCAACGCCCGGGCCTGCTCCCGCGTCAGCCATTGCAGATCGGTGACGCCATTGGCATGCGCCTTTTGCTGGATGCTTTCCAGCGATGCCCGCTGCTCGTCCGACGTGGCAACGATCAGCTTGCCGCAGCGCCGGTGCGCGATGCCCCTTGCCTCGCAATACGCGTAGAGCATGTCGCGGCCCTGCACGCACAGCCGGGCCTTGAGCGATCCTGGGGGGTAGTAGATCCCCGCATGCACCACTTCGCTGTTGCGGGAGCTGGTTCCCGTGCCAATCGCATTGGCGGCTTCGAGCACCAGCACCTCGCGGCCCCGCAGGGCCAGGGCGCGCGCAACGGCCAGGCCCACCACCCCCGCGCCAACGACGACGCAATCCACCGACTCGGTCATGATGACTGCCTGCCTTGCGCTTCGAACCCATCGATCACGTTCACTGCGTTGAGACCCAGCTCTGCGGCGGCATAGCCGCCTTCCAGCACGAACACGGTCGGCAGGTTCAGTTGTGCCAGGCGCTGCCCGATCCGAGAAAAGTCCTGGGATGCCAAGGAGAAGCGCGAGATGGGATCCCCCTCGAACGTATCCAAGCCCAGGGACACCACCACCGCATGCGGCCCGTAAGCCAGGATGGCCACGCAGGCCTTTTCCAATGCGGCAAACCATGCGTCGAACCCGGTGCCGGCGGGCAGCGGAAGATTCAGGTTGAAGCCTGCTCCGGCGCCGTGGCCGGTCTCGTCCGCATGGCCCAGATAAAAAGGGTATTCAGTCATTGGGTCGCCATGGATGCTGATGAACAGCACATCCGAACGCTCGTAAAAAATGCTTTGGGTGCCATTGCCGTGGTGGTAGTCCACATCCAGCACCGCCACGCGAGGCATGCCGGAGTTGCGCAGCGTCTGGGCTGCGACGGCCGCATTGTTGAGGAAACAGTAGCCTCCCATGAAGTCCGGCCCCGCATGGTGGCCGGGCGGCCGCGTCACGCAAAACGATGCACCAGCGGCACCGCTGGCCACCGCGGACGCGGCACTGGCAGCCGCGTCCGCGCCCGCCTTGGCCGCGGCCCAGGTGCCTTCGGCCAGCGGAGTCCCGTTGTCCATGGAATACAGACCATAGCGCGCCGTGAAATTCGCGGGTTCGATGTCCGAGCGCAAGGTGCGAACCGGCCACACGGAGGGAAACGGCTGCACAGCGGCATTCGCCGGGTCTTGCGCCAGCCACTGCTGCCACGCGGTCTGCAGGAACGACAGATACCGCTCCGCATGAATTTGCTTCAACACGGCAGTGCTGTCGACATTGGGTGCCAGGAGCGCGTGGCCACACTCTTTCAGACGCTGCTCGACATAATCCTGGCGCGCCGGCTTCTCGAAGCACGGCACCCGTTCGCCGCGAAAGAACTCATGCACCGGGGCATGGGCGTTGTGCAGGGGATTGTGAAAGGTGAGCATCGTCTGGCGGCCTCGGGAATCGAAAACATCGATTGTGGCCGAACGCAGCGCGCCGAACGCGTTGGTGGCGGGCATCCGGCGAGGCCCCATCCATCGCGAAGCAGGCAACAAAAAACCCCTGCAGACAAAGCCTGCAGGGGTTGATGTGGTGGGTGATACATGGATCGAACATGTGACCCCTGCCGTGTGAAGGCAGTGCTCTACCGCTGAGCTAATCACCCGTTGAATCAGCCATGCACAACGCACTTCTGATTCAAAAAAACACTGGTGGGTGATACATGGATCGAACATGTGACCCCTGCCGTGTGAAGGCAGTGCTCTACCGCTGAGCTAATCACCCGTGTTGTCTTGCGACAAGCCCATGATTATTGCACAGCTTTTTCGACCGAAGACTCAATTCGCCAAATTGTTTTTCCACCACTGGCTTTGTCGATATGGGCCAGCGTCTCCTCGTGCAACGACAGTTCCTGTTCGCTGGCGGTGAGCACCTGCAAGACCAGCGCGCTCAGATCGATCGGCGCCACACGAATGCCGGATTTGGTGTCGCTCTCTTCGTCAGAGATCAGCAACGGGTCCTGCCCGCGCGTCAGGTTGATGTAGACGTCAGCCAGCAGTTCCGCATCCAGCAGCGCGCCGTGCAGCGTGCGGCCGGAATTGTCGACGCCCAGCCGGTCGCACAGGGCATCCAGCGAATTGCGCTTGCCAGGAAACATCTCCTTGGCCATCACCAGCGTGTCGGTCACGCTCTCGACGTACGTCTTGAAGCCCGGGCGGCCCGTCAGTTCCAGTTCCTTGTTGAGGAAGCCCACGTCGAAGGCCGCGTTGTGGATGATGATTTCCGCACCCTGCAGGTACTGCAGGATGTCGTCGGCCATCTCCGCAAACTTCGGCTTGTCCCGCAGGAATTCGTTGCTGATGCCGTGCACCTTGAGCGCGTCTTCATGGCTGTCGCGCCCTGGATTGAAATACAGGTGCAGGTTGTTGCCGGTGAGCTTGCGGTTCAGCAACTCCACGCATCCCAGTTCGATGATGCGGTCGCCGCCTTCGGCCGACAGACCAGTGGTTTCCGTGTCCAGAACGATCTGACGCGACATCAGTGGTTCTCCTTGGCGTGGTTGATGGTGTACTTGGGGATCTCCACCGTCACGTCGCTCTGGGCAAGAATCGCCTGGCAACTCAGACGCGACTGTGGCTCCAGGCCCCAGGCGCGGTCGAGCAGGTCCTCTTCTTCCTCTTCGGCCTCATTGAGGGACGCTCCCCCGGCACGCACGATCACATGGCAGGTCGTGCAGGCACAACTCATGTCGCAGGCATGCTCGATCTTGATGCCGTTGTCGAGCAAGGCTTCGCAGATCGAGGTACCGGAAGGCGCCGTGATATCGGCGCCCGCAGGGCAGTACTCTGGATGGGGCAGTATTTTGATGACGGGCATGGGACTGGATCGTCGTTTAAAGGGTTTGCACGTTCTTGCCGCCAAGGGCCTGCTGGATTCCGCGATTCATGCGGTGCGCCGCGAATGCCTCGGTCCCGTGAGCCAGGGCCTGGGTCGCCGCCTCGATCGCTGCCGCGTCGTCCAGTTCACGCGCCTGCTGCAAGGCCAGCATCAGTGCTTCAATGGTTTCGCGTTCGTCGCTTTCGAGCAGATCGGCATCGGCATCCAGCGCACTGCGGGTGGCCATCAACATGCGATCGGCATCCACCCGCGCTTCGACCAGCGACCGCGCCCGCATGTCCTGCGCGGCCGTTGCAAAGCCTTCCTGCAGCATGCGTGCAATGTGGTCGTCCGACAGGCCGTAGGAAGGCTTGACGTCGACGCGCGCTTCGATGCCACTGCCCTGCTCTTTCGCGCTCACGTTGAGCAGGCCATCGGCATCGACGGTGAACGTGACCCGGATCCTGGCCGCGCCTGCGGCCATCGGTGGAATGCCGCGCAGCTCGAACCGCGCCAAGCTCCGGCAATCCGCCACCAAGTCGCGTTCGCCTTGCACCACATGAATGGCCAGGGCGGTCTGGCCGTCCTTGTACGTGGTGAAGTCCTGCGCCTTGGCGGTGGGAATGGTTTCGTTGCGAGACACGATGCGCTCGACCAGTCCGCCCATGGTTTCGATGCCGAGCGACAAAGGAATCACGTCCAGCAGCAGCATGTCGCCCGATGGATTGTTGCCCGCCAACTGGTTGGCCTGAAGGGCGGCACCCAATGCAACGACCTCGTCCGGATTCAGGTTGTTCAGTGGTTCCGTTCCGAAGAACGCTTGCACTGCGCGCTGCACTTGCGGCATGCGCGTGGAGCCACCCACCATGACCACGCCTTGCACCTCTTCGGGAGACAACTGCGCATCGCGAAGGGTGCGGCGCGCCGCCGCAATTGAACGCTGGGTGAGTGGCGCCGTGGCCGCTTCCAGATCGGCCCGGTGCACGGCGACGTCAATGCTCGCGCCCGATACCTCGGCAACGAAGGCTGCAGTCTCGGCAGCGCTGAGCGCCTCTTTGCATGCGCGGGCGGCCAACCGAACGGCGGCCTTGTCTCGGGGGGTGGCAGCCACCAGGCCCTGCTGCTGAAGCACCCAGTCGGCCAGCGCCGCGTCGTAGTCGTCGCCACCCAGAGCGGAGTCGCCTCCCGTGGCGATCACTTCGAACACCCCCTGGGTCAGCCGCAGGATCGACACATCGAACGTACCCCCACCGAGGTCATACACCGCATAGACGCCTTCGCTGGCATTGTCGAGGCCGTACGCAATGGCGGCGGCAGTCGGCTCGTTGATGAGCCGCAGCAGATTCAAGCCCGCCAACCGCGCTGCGTCCTTGGTAGCTTGGCGCTGCGCATCATCGAAATAAGCCGGGACGGTGATGACCGCACCGAAAATCTCGTTGTCAAAGCTATCTTCGGCACGGAAGCGCAATGTCGCCAGGATCTCCGCGCTGACCTCCACCGCCGACTTGGCGCCGTCCACGGTTTTCAGAGAGACCATGCCACCGCCGCCTTCATCCTGCGCTTCGACAAAGTCGTAGGGGAGCTTTTCGGGATGGGCAATATCCTGCAGGCTGCGCCCCATGAACCGCTTGGCTGAGGCAATGGTATTGCCCGCGTCCTGCGCCTGGGCTGCCACCGCTTCGTAGCCGATCTGGCGACGGCCTTCTGCCAAGTAGCGAACGACAGACGGCAGCAACACACGACCCTGGTTGTCGGGGAGGCACTCGGCCACGCCGTTGCGCACAGCCGCCACCAGGGAATGGGTGGTGCCCAAATCGATGCCCACGGCAATGCGCCGCTGGTGCGGATCGGGGGATTGGCCGGGTTCTGAAATCTGCAAAAGCGCCATGGGGTCTTTTTCTAGGTGGGAGGTGGCATGCACTGGCTGCCGCATCCATTCGATCGATCAATCAATAAAGGCAGGCGCTATTGTCCCAGTGCGTCTCTGCGGCGGTCGATATCGTCGGCAAATCGCGCAATGAACATGAGGGCTCTGACTTCGTTCGCGGCGGCAGCGTAGTCGCGCTGCCCATCCAAAAGCTGTTCGCACCGCTGCAGGGCCGTAGCGCGCGCGTCTCGAACGGCTTGCTCCAGCGCATCGAACGAAGAAGGATCCGCCGCGTCGTCGAGCGCCTCGCGCCATTCCATCTGCTGCATCAGAAAATCAGTGGGCATGGCCGTGTTGTCTTCGGCCCGGATCGACGCGCCGCCCAGTTCGCACAAATAGGCCGCGCGCTTGAGGGGGTCCTTGATGCGTTGGTATGCCTCGTTGATGCGCACCGACCATTGCATTGCCAGGCGTTGCGCCGAGGGGCCATGCATGGCAAATCGATCAGGATGGGCTTCGCGCTGCAACTCTTTCCAACGGGCATCCAGGGCCGGGCGATCCTGCGCGAATTGGCGTGGCACGCCGAAGAGTTCGAAGTCGTCGGATTGAAAGTTCATGTCAAGAAAAAAAACCGCCAGCACGGAACGCGTTGGCGGTTCACTGCAACCAGCGTGGATCGAAAGGTCAAACCCGGAAGCTCTCTCCGCAGCCACACCGGTCGCGCTCGTTGGGATTGTTGAATTTGAAGCCTTCGTTCAACCCCTCGCGCACGAAATCCAACTGGGTGCCATCGATGTAGGCCAGGCTCTTGGGATCGATGAGCACCTTCACGCCATGGTCTTCGAACACCATGTCTTCCGGGCCCTGCTCGTCCACATATTCCAGCTTGTAAGCCAAGCCGGAGCAACCCGTCGTCTTCACGCCCAGCCGAACCCCGAAGCCCTTGCCGCGACGGGAGAGATAGCGGCTCACATGTCGGGCCGCAGCTTCGGTCAATGTGATCGCCATGTCACCTCGCCCTGTTCAGGCAGCGGCCATAGCGGTGTGCTTGGCCTTGTAGTCTTGCACGGCCGCCTTGATCGCGTCTTCCGCCAGGATGGAGCAATGGATCTTGACCGGAGGCAAGGCCAGTTCCTGCGCAATTTCCGCGTTCTTGAGGGCAGCCGCCTCATCCAGCGTCTTGCCTTTCACCCATTCCGTGACCAGGGACGATGATGCAATCGCCGAACCGCAGCCATACGTCTTGAAGCGGGCATCTTCGATCACACCGGTTTCGGGGTTGACCTTGATCTGCAGCTTCATCACGTCGCCGCACGCCGGTGCGCCCACCATGCCGGTGCCCACCGAATCGTCGCCCTTGTCGAACGAGCCCACATTGCGGGGGTTCTCGTAATGGTCGATCACTTTGTCTGAATAAGCCATGATGTTTACCTCTTGAATCTGCTGACCAACGCCATCAATGGGCGGCCCACTGGATGGCGCTGATGTCAACGCCGTCCTTGTACATTTCCCACAAAGGGCTCAACTCGCGCAGCTTGGCCACGTTGTGTCGGATGGTGGATACCGCGTAGTCGATCTCTTCTTCTGTGGTGAAGCGGCCGATCGTCATGCGCAGGCTGCTGTGTGCCAGTTCGTCGCTGCGGCCCAGAGCGCGCAGTACGTAGCTGGGTTCCAGGCTGGCGGAAGTGCAGGCAGAGCCCGACGACACGGCCAGGCCCTTGATGCCCATGATCAGCGACTCGCCTTCGACGTAGTTGAAGCTGATGTTCAGGTTGTGCGGCACACGGCGCTCCATGTCGCCATTCACGAACACCTGCTCGATGTCGTGCAAACCATCGAGCAGGCGCTTTTGCAGTGCCTTGGCTTTTGCCAGATCCTGCGCCATCTCTTCGCGGGCGATGCGGAAAGCCTCGCCCATGCCCACGATCTGATGGGTCGGCAATGTGCCGGAACGCATCCCGCGCTCATGCCCACCGCCATGCATCTGCGCCTCCAGCCGCACGCGGGGCTTGCGCCGCACATACAGCGCGCCAATGCCCTTGGGGCCATATGTCTTGTGGGAGGCCAGGCTCATCAGATCGACAGGCAGCGTCGAAAGATCGATGTCCACCTTGCCCGTGGCTTGCGCAGCATCCACGTGGAAGATGATGCCCTTTTCACGGCACAGGGCACCGATCGCCGGCAGGTCCTGGATCACCCCGATTTCGTTGTTCACGAACATGACGCTCAACAGGATGGTGTCTGGGCGAATGGCCGCCTTGAGCACCTCGAAATCGAGCAGGCCGTTTTCCTGCACGTCCAGGTAGGTGACTTCGAAGCCTTGGCGCTCCATCTCGCGCATGGTGTCCAGCACGGCCTTGTGCTCGGTCTTCACCGTGATCAGGTGCTTGCCCTTGCCTTTGTAGAACTGCCCTGCACCCTTGATGGCCAGGTTGTTGGACTCCGTGGCTCCGCTCGTCCAGACGATCTCACGCGGATCCGCGTTGATCAGGCGAGCAACTTCCACACGGGCTTTTTCAACGGCTTCTTCCGCCTCCCAACCCCAGGCGTGGCTCCGTGAAGCCGGGTTGCCGAAATGCTCGCGCAACCATGGAATCATGGCATCCACGACCCTCGGGTCCACTGGCGTGGTGGCACCGTAGTCGAGATAGATGGGAAAGTGGGG
This sequence comes from Acidovorax sp. KNOB132, assembly GCF_057541515.1. Taxonomy (NCBI): domain Bacteria; kingdom Pseudomonadati; phylum Pseudomonadota; class Betaproteobacteria; order Burkholderiales; family Comamonadaceae; genus Acidovorax; species Acidovorax sp. KNOB132. Next base: position 10,688 of record NZ_BAAJYT010000030.1, on the reverse strand, counting down.
GGTCATGTCCATGGCTGGCTCAGTAAGGGGTCTGGCTGGCGAGAGTCAGAAGTCAAAATCCGGCGTATGCGACTGCCCGGCCAAAGCCGGGCATCCACTCACGACTTGGCGAACACGTTGCCCAACGCGAAAACCGAGTTGGGCGCATTGACGCGAATCGGCTTCACGACCGGAGTGGTCGAGATGGCACGGCGCACAACGGGCTTGTCTTCGATCTGAACGCCCTTGGCCAATTGGTCGTCCACCAGCTTCTGAAGCGTGACCGAGTCCAGAAACTCGACCATGCGCTGGTTGAGCGACGCCCACAGTTCATGCGTCATGCAACGGCCGGCTTCGCCCAGGCAATTTTCCTTGCCACCGCACTGGGTGGCATCAATGGGCTCATCCACCGAGACGATGATGTCCGCCACGGTGATGTCCGCCGCCTTGCGGGCCAGCGTGTAGCCGCCGCCGGGGCCACGGGTGGATTCGACCAATTCATGCCGGCGCAACTTGCCGAAAAGCTGCTCCAGGTAGGAGAGTGAAATTTGTTGCCGCTGGCTGATTGCCGCCAAAGTGACGGGGCCATTGTTCTGGCGCAGGGCCAGATCGATCATGGCAGTGACCGCAAAACGGCCTTTGGTAGTGAGACGCATCGCAAGCTCCTTGTCGTCAGGCTTGTCCGTTATAGAAACGCCCCGAGGCAACATGATTGCCGCCTGAGGCACCGTCTCCGCCCCTAACTCCGTGCACCTCTCGCCTGAAAGCGAAGAGACTTTGGGAGCCCTTCATCGTTGGGCTGTTTTGTTGAGTGTTTCACCCAAGTATAGCACAAATCCCTATTGTTTTTGTCGGGTAACAAAACCCATCAGTCACCTTTCCTCCCCAACCGTCGCCAACTTGGCCGTTACAGCGCCACTTGGTCGCCCCCGGAGGCCCCGAACGCCTGCGATTTCAATTGGCCCAACTGGTCCCGCACACGGGCGGCCTGTTCGAACTCCAGGTTGCGGGCATGCTCCAGCATGAGCTTTTCCAGCCGCTTGATTTCCCGGGCCACATCCTTTTCGGACATGTCTTCCACCTGGGCACGGCGCATCGATTCCTGCTCCAGCCGTTCGGCGTCCTTGCCAGCCTTCTCGCTGTACACCCCATCGATCAGGTCTCTCACCTGCTTGACGATGCTGCGGGGCGTGATTCCCTTTTCCTCGTTGTGTGCGATCTGCTTGATGCGCCGGCGTTCCGTTTCGCCGATGGCTTTTTTCATGGACTCGGTCACCCGATCGGCGTACAGGATGGCCTTGCCGTTCAGATTGCGCGCGGCGCGGCCGATCGTCTGGATCAGGCTGCGCTCGGCCCGCAGGAAGCCTTCCTTGTCGGCGTCGAGGATCGCCACCAGCGAGACCTCGGGAATGTCGAGCCCCTCGCGCAGCAGGTTGATCCCCACCAGCACGTCAAAGGCGCCCAATCGCAGGTCGCGGATGATTTCCACGCGCTCGACCGTGTCGATGTCCGAGTGCAGGTAGCGCACCTTCACGCCGTTGTCGCTCAGGTAGTCGGTCAACTGCTCGGCCATCCGCTTGGTCAGCGTGGTGATGAGCACGCGCTCGGCCTTGTCCACGCGGATGCGGATCTCCTGCAGCACGTCGTCCACCTGATGGATGGCGGGGCGCACTTCGACCTCGGGATCGATCAGCCCGGTGGGGCGTACCACCTGGTCCACCACCTGGCCGGAATGGGTCTTTTCGTAATCGGCCGGCGTGGCGGACACGAAGATCACCTGGCGCATGCGCGTCTCGAATTCCTCGAACTTGAGCGGGCGGTTGTCCAGTGCGGACGGCAGCCGGAAGCCGTACTCGACCAGCGTGGTCTTGCGCGAGCGGTCTCCGCTGTACATGGCGTTGAGCTGGCCGATCATCTGGTGGCTCTCGTCCAGGAACATGAGCGCATCGCTGGGCAGGTAGTCCGTGAGGGTGCTGGGCGGATCGCCCGGCGCAGCGCCCGACAGGTGGCGGGTGTAGTTCTCGATGCCCTTGCAGTGCCCCACTTCGCTGAGCATTTCCAGGTCGAACCGGGTGCGCTGCTCCAGGCGCTGCGCTTCCACCAGCTTGCCTTCGGACACGAACTGCCCCAGGCGCTCGGCCAGTTCGAGCTTGATGGTCTCCACCGCCGTCAGCACCTTGTCGCGCGGGGTCACGTAATGGCTGCTCGGGTACACCGTGAAGCGCGGGATCTTCTGCTTGACGCGGCCGGTGAGCGGGTCGAACAGCTGCAGGCTTTCGATCTCGTCGTCGAACAACTCGATGCGGATCGCCAGCTCGGAGTGCTCGGCCGGAAACACGTCGATGGTGTCGCCGCGCACGCGGAACTTGCCGCGGCTGAAGTCCTGCTCGTTGCGCTGGTACTGCATGCGGATCAACTGCCCGATCACGTCGCGCTGGCTGAGCTTGTCGCCCACGCGCAGTGTCATCACCATGCGGTGGTAGCTTTCGGGCTCGCCGATGCCGTAGATCGCCGACACGGTGGCGACGATCACCACATCGCGCCGCTCCATCAGGCTCTTGGTGCACGACAGGCGCATCTGCTCGATGTGCTCGTTGATCGCGGAATCCTTCTCGATGAAGAGATCGCGCTGCGGCACATAGGCTTCGGGCTGGTAATAGTCGTAATAGCTCACGAAATATTCCACGGCGTTCTTCGGGAAGAACTCGCGGAACTCGCTGTAGAGCTGGGCGGCCAGGGTCTTGTTGGGCGCGAACACGATGGCCGGACGCCCCATCCGCGCGATCACGTTGGCCATGGTGAACGTCTTGCCGGAGCCGGTCACCCCCAGCAGGGTCTGGAAGACCTCGCCGTCCCTCACCCCTTCCACGAGCTTTTCGATGGCCTCGGGCTGGTCGCCCGCGGGGGGATAGGGCTGGTACAGCTCGAACGGCGAGTCCGCGAAGCTGACGAACTGGCCGGTCACGGGTTCGGTGATGACTGGGTGCATGGTGTGGGGGCGACTCGCTTGCATGGGCCGCTAAAATCGGCGGTTGACCCGAAAGCCTATCGCAGCTTGGGGCGCAACGTCAGTTTTCCAACCTCCAAGGACTATTCAATGTCTCTGTTCACCGCCGTCGAAATGGCCCCCCGCGACCCGATCCTGGGTCTGAATGAGCAATACAACGCGGACACCAACCCCCACAAGGTCAATCTGGGCGTGGGTGTGTATTTCGACGACAACGGCAAGCTGCCCCTGCTGCAATGTGTCCAGGCCGCCGAAAAGTCCATGATGGAAAAGCCCGCCGCCCGCGGCTACCTGCCCATCGACGGCATCGTGGCCTATGACAATGCGGTCAAGGCCCTGGTGTTCGGCGCGGACAGCGAGCCCGTCACCTCCGGCCGCGTGGCCACGGTGCAGGCCATCGGCGGCACGGGCGGCCTCAAGATCGGCGCCGACTTCCTGAAGAAGGTCAGCCCCGATGCGAAGGTGCTGATTTCCGACCCCAGCTGGGAAAACCACCGCGCGCTGTTCACCAACGCCGGCTTCACGGTCGATACCTACGCCTACTACGACGCGGCCAAGCGCGGCGTCAACTTCGACGGCATGCTCGCCAGCCTGAACGCGGCCGCGGCGGGCACCATCGTCGTGCTGCATGCCTGCTGCCACAACCCCACCGGCTACGACATCACGCCCGAGCAGTGGGACCAGGTGATCGCGGTGGTCAAGGCCAAGGGCCTGACGCCCTTCCTGGACATGGCCTACCAGGGCTTCGGCCACGGCATCGCCGAAGACGGTGCGGTGATCGGCAAGTTCGTCGCCGCCGGCCTGAATTTCTTCGTGTCCACCTCGTTCAGCAAGAGCTTCAGCCTGTACGGCGAGCGCGTGGGCGGCCTGTCGGTGCTGTGCGCCGACAAGGAAGAAGCCGGCCGCGTGCTGAGCCAGCTCAAGATCGCCATCCGCACCAACTACTCCAACCCGCCCATCCACGGTGGCGCGGTGGTGGCGGCCGTGCTGGGTAACCCCGAGCTGCGCGCGCTGTGGGAAAAGGAACTGGGCGAGATGCGCGTGCGCATCAAGGCCATGCGCCAGAAGCTCGTGGACGGCCTGAAGGCGGCCGGCGTGAAGCAGGACATGTCGTTCATCACGCAGCAGATCGGCATGTTCAGCTACTCCGGCCTGTCCAAGGACCAGATGGTGCGACTGCGCAGCGAGTTCGGCGTGTACGGCACCGACACCGGCCGCATGTGCGTGGCCGCGCTCAACAGCAAGAACATCGACTACGTCTGCCAGTCGATCGCCAAGGTGGTGTGACCCCCTGCCCCGGCCGCCAATAAAAAACCGCCTTCGGGCGGTTTTTTATTAAGGGTGTTTCAGGCCACCAGCACAATATCTCCTAGGGCATATCGCTATAAATAATATAGCAATCAACCCCACAGTACCGACCGCATCGAGATCGAGGCCGACTGGTAGCCCGTGTTGAAGAAGCGCGGCATTTCGCGCGCATCGGCCGCGGCGGCGGCATACAGGAGCGGCAGGTAGTGCTCGTGGCTGGGGTGGGCCTGCTGCGCGACCGGGCCCAGCCGCTGAAAGTGCTGCAGCGCATCCAGCTCGCCCTGCTTGATCTGGTTCTGCACCACGGTGTCGAACTCCACCGCCCAGTCGTATGCCTCGGTGGGCGCCGTGCCCCGCCGGGTGACGCGCAGGTTGTGCACGATGTTGCCACTGCCCACGATGAGCACGCCGCGCTCGCGCAGTCTGCGCAGTTGCCGGCCCAGCGCATAGTGCTCAGCCGGCGGGCGGCCGTAGTCCATGCTGAGCTGCAGCACGGGGATGTCCGCCGCCGGGTACATGGGCTTGAGCACCGACCAGGTGCCATGGTCCAGGCCCCACTCGCCCGCATCCACCCCCAGCGGCTGGCCCGTGGCCGGCGACCGCAACTCGCCCGCCAGGCCCGCGGCGACCGCCGGTGCGCCCGGCGCGGGGTACTGCTGGTCGAACAGCGCCTGCGGAAACCCGCCGAAATCGTGAATGGTGCGCGGAGCGGCCATGCCCGTCAGCTGCCACCCGCCCCGGGTGAGCCAGTGCGCCGAGATGCACAGGATCAACTGCGGCGGCGTGCCGCGCGTCCGCAACTCGGTGCCCATGGCCTGCCAGGCGCGGCGCCAGGCGTTGTCCTCGATGGCGTTCATCGGACTGCCGTGGCCCACGAACAGCACCGGCATGCGCGGCGAGGGCTTGAGCCGCTCCAGGGCGTTGGCCGTGGCAGCGCTGGACAAGGGCGACATGAGGAAAGCTCCTGGAAGGGTGGCGAAGCCGGCCAGGACGGCCACGGACGTTCTGCGTTGCATGCGAAAGGGACGATGGAATGGGATTTTGTATAACCGCGGGGACGGAGCGGCACGGTGGGCCGAAGTTCCGGCCGGTTCGCCACGTTCCACGGCCGGCCCGAGCCATGCATTGTTCCACCCCGCTCCACGCTTTCCATTCACCTCGCCTTCCGCCCATGACTGCACCTTCCCTGCTGCCCCTGCGTGGCGTCCGGCTCCTGAGCCTGGCGCTGAACCTGCCCGGCCCCGCCGCCCTGCTGCGCTGCCAGCGCCTGGGCGCCGAATGCACGAAGCTGGAGCCGCCACCGCCCGACGGCCATTCCAGCGCGGACCCGATGGCGATGTACAGCCCGCCCGCCTACGCGGCGATGCATGCCCAGGTCCGCGTGGTGCACGCCCACCTCAAGACGGATGCGGGCCAGGCCGTGCTGCAGGCGGAACTGGCGCGCACCGATGTGCTCATCACCTCGTTTCGGCCGTCGGCGCTGGCCAAGCTCGGGCTGGGCTGGGACGCGCTGCACGCGCGCTACCCCCGGCTGTCGATAGTGCGCATCGTGGGCGCGCCGGGCAGCCGCGCGGAAGAGCCGGGGCACGATCTCACCTATCTCGCCGATGCAGGGCTGGTCACCGGCACCACGTTGCCGCCCACGCTGTATGCCGACATGGGCGGCGCCCTCATGGCCAGCGAGGCCGTGCTGCAGGTGCAGTTGGCGCGCGCCGCGTCCGGCCAGGGCACGTGCATCGACGTGGCCCTGTCGGACGCCGCCGAGTGGCTGGCCCAGCCGCGCGACTGGGGCCTGACCCTGCCGGATGGCGATGTGGGCGGCGCGCATGCGGGCTACCGCGTCTATGCCTGCGTCGACGGGCGGGTGGCGGTGGCGGCCCTGGAGCCGCATTTCTTCGCGCGCCTGGCCCGGGCGGCAGGGTTGCCGCCAGAGGCCGATCCCCGGGCGCCCGGCACCCATGCCGCGATCGCAGCGTTCTTGCAGGGGCAGACGCGCGCCACGCTCGACGGGCTGGCCACGGGAGAGGACATCCCCCTACACACGCTGGACTGAGCGATGCAAAAGCAAGGCACGGTGCTGCGCTGGGACGCCACGCGCGGATTCGGCTTTCTGCGCAGCGGCGATACGGGCGTGGATGTGTTCTTTCATGTGCGGGACCTGCAGGGCCTGTCGGAGCCGCGGCCCGGCCTGGCCGTGGTGTACGAGGAAATCCACGTGGGCGGAAAAGGGCCGCGGGCGATGGCCGTGCGGGCCGCCCACGGGCCGTTTCAGGCGGGTGGAGGTCCTCAGCTGGTGGCGCGACGCGGGCCGCGCCCCCCGTCCCCGGCATCGGCCCCGCCAGCCCGGACTGATCCTGGCCGCGCACCGCCCCGGCAAACGCACCAGCGTGGACCTGCCGGAGGCGCCCAGGCACGCGCCGCTGCGTCGCCACCGGCCCGGCGGCGCCCTCCTTCGCGCGATGCCCGCTCCGCGAACCATGGCGTGGCCTATGCGTGGATGGTCGCGTGGCTGGCGCTGGTGGCCTGGGGCGTCTGGACGCAGCGAATCTCCATGGGATGGCTGGCGGCCCTGGTGGCCGTCAACGTGGTGACCTTCGCCGTGTATGCCAGCGACAAGGACGCCGCACGCAGCGGGGGATGGCGCACCAGCGAGCAGCGGCTGCATCTGCTCGCCGTGCTGGGCGGCTGGCCGGCCGCGTGGTGGGCACAGCAGTGGCTGCGGCACAAGTCGAGCAAGGCATCGTTCCGCGCGGTCTACTGGCTCACCGTGGCCGTGCACTGCGCCGCGCTGGCCGCGGTGCTGGCCCATCAGTCGGGCATATTGCTACGTTTTTAGTAGCGGCATGCCGGCGATTTCATTGCGCTGCAGGCCGTTTCGATGCCGGATCCGCGCCAGCCCGGCAACGCCCGACTGGGACGCGTCCCACACGGCGGCCTTGCCCCGCCCTACAGCGCCGGCGTCCGGGCCCGGGCCCAATGGCCGCTGAATCCACAGCGAGAGGAACCCCATGAAGCCCTTTGTCCTCGACCCGGACATGACGTCCTCGGCCGGCACCTTCTACCCCACCGGCCATGTCTTCGCCCTCTTTCCCGACGAGGCCCACGCCCGCGATGCCGCCGAAGCCCTCGGGGCCGATGGCGAACGCACCGACATCTCCCACGCCACGCCGGACGCCATCCTGCAGCATGTGGTGCGCACGCTGGGCAATGCCGACACCCCCCTGCCCTCGGTGGGCGCGGAAGGCACCATCGTTCGCCGCATCTCCGACCTGGCCGCGGCCGGGCACCATGGCCTGCTGGTCAAGGTGGGCGACGACGACGATGCGGAAACCCTGCAGGCCGCGCTGGAGCCGCACGGCGCGCAAGCCGCCTTCTATTACCGCCGGCTCATCATCGAGGACCTGATCCCGCAGCCCGTGCCCTGACCGGGCGAGCAGCATGCACCGGACTGACCGGCAAGGCACCTTGGACTTTGGCGCCCCTGCCGATATAGTTCGCCATGGCCTGCCTCACTGCGTCGTCTGCCGGATGCGCCCCTCTCACGATGGGGGCGCCGGGCATGGCCTTCCCGCAGGGCTGGCGCCGCCCGCCACCGAACATCGGCATTCCTTCCTGGTGACTGCATGGACACGCCGACTCCCCTGCAAGGAAACCGTCGGCGCCCGTGGACGTCCGGCCTCACCGGGCCCTTCATTGCGATCCTGATCCTGCAGGCCGTCGTGGCCTCCGCCAGCCTGTACGTGCTGTCCACCGTGCGCGCGTTCGTCGCAGGCGAGAGCCAGTGGACCAAGGGCCAGAAGGACGCCATCCACCACCTGGGCCAATACGTCGCCACGGGCGAGGGGCGCTTGTACGAGCAGTTCCAGCAGGCCTTGCAGATTCCCCTGGCCGACCGGGAGGCACGGTTGCTCATCGAGGCCCCCGAGCCCGATCTGGCCGGCGCCCGCGACGCGTTCCTGCGCGGCGGCAACCACCCGAGCGACGTGACGGGGCTGATCTGGATGCTCCACCTGTTCCGGGACCACGACATCCTGCGCGAGCCCATCCGGCACTGGATGCTGGGCGACGAATACCTGCAGCGGCTGGACGCCCTGTCGCGCGAGATCCGTGCCGGCTATGTGGCCGGGGGCGTGACGCCTGACATGGTGCAGCGCTGGCAGCGTCAGGTCGATGAGATCGACGTCGGCGTCACGCCGGCCGCCACCGACTTCAGCGCGGCGATGGGCGACAGCTCACGGCGCATCATGGGGTGGCTCCTGTGGCTGAACGTGGCCACGGTGCTGGCGCTGATCGCCCTGACCCTGGCGCACACCCGCCAGTTGATGGGGCAACGCCGCCAGGTCGAGGCCACGCTGGAGGCCGAGCGCGAACAGGCGCATACCACCCTGGCGGCCATCGGCGACGGCATCGTCACCACCGATCTGCACGGCAACGTGCGCTACATGAACCCCGCCGCGGAAAGCCTGCTGGCCCGCGCCGGCCAGGACAGCCTTGGGATGCCGCTGGCGCAACTGCTGCACACGGGCCCCCCAGACGGCGCCAAGGCCACCGGCAGCGCCGAGCCACCCGCCACCCACGGCAGCAGCATCACCCAACTGCTCGAGCGCGCGCTGCACGGCACCGTCGGGCTGCACGACGAACACCCGCACCGCATCGTGCGGCCGGACGGCAGCACGGTGCCCGTCACTTTGGTGGGATCGCCGCTGATGAACCAGGGCCATTTGGCCGGCGCCGTGCTGGTGCTGCACGACGTGACGCGCGAGCAGCAGTATCTGGAGCAGCTTGCGTGGCAGGCCAGCCACGACACGCTCACCGGCCTGGCGAACCGGCGCGAGTTCGAGCGGCGCCTGGGCCAGATGCTGGCGCGGCCGCGGTCCTCCGAGGTGGCGGGCGCGCTGCTGTACATCGATCTGGACCAGTTCAAGGTGATCAATGACACCTGCGGCCACCCCGCGGGCGACGAGATGCTGCGCGAGGTCTGCCGCATGCTGCAGCGCGGCCTGCGAGAGGGCGACACGCTGGCGCGGCTGGGCGGGGATGAGTTCGGTGTGCTGCTGCACGATTGCCCCCAGGAGGTGGCCGAGCGGATCGCCGAGCAGATCCGCCACCATGCGCAGGAGCTGCGGTTGCCCTGGGGTGCCCGCACCCTGCGCACGGGCCTGAGCATCGGTCTGGTGCACCTGACGGCCGACCTCACCAGCCTGCAGGAGGTGCTGCGCGTGGCCGACATGGCCTGCTACGGCGCCAAGGAGCGCGGGCGCAACACGGTCTATGTCTACCAGCCACAGGACGCGGCCATGTCGCGCCACCTGGACGACATGCACTGGGTGCAGCGCATTCGCCAGGCGCTGGAGCAGGACCGCTTCCAGCTCTACATGCAGGAGATCGCCCCGCTGCGGGCGCCGAACGACGGCGGCATTCATGTGGAGGTGCTGCTGCGCCTGCAGGGGGACGGCGGCCAGGCGATCTTCCCTGGCGAATTCGTGCCAGCCGCAGAGCGCTTCGGCCTCGCACAGGCCCTGGACCGGTGGGTGGTCGAGCACACCTTTGCCGCACTGGCCGAGCGCCGCCGGCAGCAGCCGCAGGAGCGGCCCATCACGCTGTGCGCCATCAACCTGTCCGGCACCAGCGTGGGCGACGAGAGCCTGCTGGAGTACCTGCGCGACCAGATGGCCCGCTACGGCGTGCAGGCCAACCAGCTGTGCTTCGAGGTGACCGAGACCGCGGCCATCGCCCACCTGCCCAACGCGATCCGCCTGATCCGCGAGCTCAAGCAGCAGGGCTGCCATTTCGCGCTGGACGACTTTGGCGCGGGCATGTCTTCGTTCACCTACCTGCGGCATCTGCCGGTGGACTATCTCAAGATCGACGGCGCCCTGGTGCGCGACATGCTGGAGGACCCGGCCAACCGGGCGATGGTGGAGATGGTCAACCACATCGGCCACGTGATGGGCAAGCAAACGATCGCCGAGTTCGCCGAGACGCCGGCCATCGTGGAGGCGCTGCGCGCCATGGGCGTGGACCATGCACAGGGCCATGCCATCAGCCGCCCGGAACCGATGCCCCGGGCCGCCGTCCAGAGCACCGCCCCGGCGGGCGGGCCGGGCGCGGCGGCGCCGGAGGGCTCAGCGCCCCTTGCGGAACGTTTTACCGGAAGAGGTCCGCCGGCGGGCTTGCCGGCTAGGCCGGCGCGGGGCGGTAGGCCGGTGGTGCTGGGTCAGCATGCGGCCGGCCACGGGCTGCTGCGCGGCCTTGTTGAACGCCACGCCCTTGGCCGGCGGCGCCTTGCGTTGTGGCGCCACCGGGGCCACGGTGCTGTTCTTCGGCGCGCGCTCTGGTAGCTGCCGTCCGTCATCGGCTGGAAGGTCGGGATCAGGTGTGCTTGCCGTTGCGA
>NZ_BAAJYT010000029.1:0-32353 GCF_057541515.1 Acidovorax sp. KNOB132 | reverse complement strand
CTACGCGGGCTTTTCCTCGCGCCGCGCGCTGTGGACGGCGCTGCTCATCTCGGGCGGCGCGGCGGGCCTGGCGGGCGCGCTGGAGGTGGCGGGGCCCATCGGCCAGCTCACGCCCTACGTGCCGGCGGGCTACGGCTTCGCGGCCATCATCGTGGCGTTCGTGGGGCGGCTGCACCCGGTGGGCATGGTGTTCTCGGCGGTGCTGATGAGCATGTTCTACATCGGCGGCGAGCTGGCGCAGTCGCGCCTGGGCCTGCCCAAGTCGCTCACGGGCGTGTTCCAGGGCCTGCTGCTGTTCACGCTGCTGGCGTGCGACACGCTCATCGCCTACCGCGTGCGGTGGGTTGGGTCCCAGGGGAGGGCCGCATAAATGGAATCGTACGCACTGCTTCTAGGCGCCACGCTGAGCGCGGGCACCGTGCTGGCCATCGCCGCCCTGGGCCTGCTCATCAACGAGAAGGCCGGCATCGTCAACCTGGGGGCCGAGGGGATGATGCTCTGCGCGGCCATCGCCGGCTTCGCCACCGTGGTGCACACGGGCAACACCTGGCTGGGCTTCGCGGCCGGCATGGCGGCGGGGGCGTTCCTGGCGGCCATCTTCGGCGTGCTGGTGATCTGGCTCAACACCAACCAGTACGCCACGGGCCTGGCGCTGAGCCTGTTCGGGGTGGGCTTTTCCGCCTTCGCGGGCATCCGCTACGTGCAGGCCAAGCTGCCGGAGCTGCCCAAGTACGCCGTGCCCGGGCTGGGCGACCTGCCCATCGTCGGGCCCGCGCTGTTCCGCCAGCACCCCCTCGTGTACCTCACCATGGCGCTGGTGGCGGGGCTGGTGTGGTTCCTGTACCGCTCGCGCGCCGGTCTGGTGCTGCGCTCGGTGGGCGAGTCGCCCGAGTCGGCCCATGCGCTGGGCTACCCGGTGCGGCGCATCCGCCTGGCGGCCGTGGTGGCCGGGGGGGCGCTTTGCGGGCTGTCGGGCGCGTACATCTCCACGGTCTATACGCCGCTGTGGGTGGAGGGCATGGTGGCCGGCCGCGGCTGGATCGCGCTGGCCCTCACCACCTTCGCCACCTGGCGGCCGGCACGGGTGTTGCTTGGTGCCTACCTGTTCGGCGGCGTGACCATGCTGCAGTTCCACCTGCAGGCCACGGGCGTGCAGGTGGCCAGCCAGCTGCTGAGCATGCTGCCCTACGTGGCCACCATCGTGGTGCTGGCGCTGATCTCGCGCAACCCGGCCTGGATCCGCGTGAACATGCCGGCCTCGCTCGGCAAGCCGTTCCATCCCGGGTCGTGACCCGCACGGCCCGCGCGGTGCTGCACGGGCCCCCGATAATTTATTTTTTCGTTGCCTTTCCCCTTACTTTTTTCCTCGAAGGAACCGACATGACCGATCTGCACAAACGCTCGCTGCTCAAGGTGGCCGCGCTTTCCGCCGTGGCCGCCGCCGCCCTGGCCGGCTGCGGCAAGAAAGACGAGCCCGCGCCAGCGCCGGCCGCCGCTCCGGCGCCCGCTGCGTCCGCGCCCGCCGCGAAGGCCGAGCCTTTGAAGATCGCGTTCGCCTACGTGGGCCCGGTGGGCGACGGCGGCTGGTCCTTCGCGCACGACAACGGCCGCAAGGCGATCGAGAAGGAGTTCGGCGACAAGGTGCAGACCAGCTTCGTGGAGAGCGTGCCCGAGTCGGCCGACGCCGAGCGCGTGCTGCGCGACATGGCCTCGCAGGGCAACAAGCTGATCTTCGGCACCACGTTCGGCTACATGGAGTCGATCCAGAAGATCGCCCCCGACTTCAAGGACGTGAAGTTCGAGCACGCCACCGGCTACAAGACGGCCGAGAACGTGCGCACCTATGACAGCCGCACCTATGAGGGCGCCTACATGGCCGGCGTGATCGCCGGCGCCATGACGCAGACCAACACGCTGGGCGTCGTGGGCTCGGTGCCGATCCCCGAGGTGATCCGCAACATCAACAGCTTCACGCTGGGCGCGCAGTCGGTCAATCCCAAGATCAAGACCAAGGTGGTGTGGGTGAACGAATGGTTCAGCCCCCCGAAGGAAACCGAAGCCGCCACGTCGCTGATCAACGGTGGCGCCGACGTGCTGTTCCAGAACACCGACTCGCCCGCCGTGCTCAAGACCGCGCAGGAAAAAGGCAAGCGCGCCTTCGGCTGGGACTCCGACATGACCGCCTACGGTCCCAAGGCCCACCTGGCCTCGGCCGTGATCAACTGGGGCCCCTACTACATCAAGGCCACCAAGGATGCGCTGGGCGGCACCTGGACGACCGGCCAGAGCTGGTGGGGCGTGAAGGAAGGCGCGATCGATCTCGTCTCCATCGCCGAGGACGTGCCCGCCGACACCAAGGCCAAGGTCGAGCAGGTGAAGGCCGGCCTCAAGGATGGCAGCTTCTCGATCTGGAAGGGCCCGATCGCCGACAACACCGGCAAGGAAGTGCTGGCGAAGGACGCGGTGGCCGACGACAAGTTCCTGGGCGGTGTGAACTTCTACGTGAAGGGCGTCGAAGGCACCGTGCCCGGCGGCGACAAGAAGTAAGCGATCCCCCAGCGAATCCAGGCCGGCGCGCGTGCCGGCCTGGCGCGGCCTGCCTGGCCCGGGGCAGGCGCCGATGGCGGCGGGCCGCGGACAAGGCATCATTGCCCTACCGCCGCCCCGATCGGGCGCGCGGCATCCCTTTCTGGAGTCCGCCGATGTTCAAGGTCCCCCCCCATTCCCGCCCAGCGCCTGCCCGCGCTGCTGCGCAGCATGCCCAAGGCCGAGCTGCACATCCACATCGAAGGCTCGCTCGAACCCGAGCTGATCTTCGCCCTGGCGCAGCGCAACGGCGTGGCGCTCCCGTACGCGAGCGTGCAGGCCCTGCGCGATGCCTACGCGTTCACCGACCTGCAGAGCTTTCTCGACATCTACTACGCCGGCGCCAGCGTGCTGCTGCACGAGCAGGACTTCTACGACATGGCCTGGGCGTACCTGCAGCGCGCCGCGGCCGACAACGTGGTGCATGCCGAAATCTTCTTCGATCCGCAGACGCACACGGCGCGCGGCGTGCCGATGGAGACCGTGATCCAAGGCCTGCACCGGGCCTGCACCGATGCGCGCCAGGCGCTGGGCATTTCGTCCGCGCTCATCCTGTGCTTCCTGCGCCACCTGAGCGAGGAAGATGCCCTGACCACGCTGGAGGCGGCGCTGCCGCTGCGCGCGCATTTCATCGGCGTGGGGCTGGACAGCAGCGAAGTCGGGCACCCGCCGGAGAAGTTCGCGCGCGTGTTCGCGCGCTGCGCCGAACTGGGTCTGCGGCGCGTGGCGCATGCAGGCGAGGAGGGACCGCCGGCGTACATCTGGAGCGCGCTCGACGTGCTGAAGGCCGAGCGCATCGACCACGGCGTGCAGGCCGTGCACGACCCGGCGCTGATGCAGCGGCTGGCGCAGGAGCGCATCGCGCTCACGGTGTGCCCGCTGTCCAACCAGAAGCTGTGCGTGTTCCCCGACTTGGCCGACCACAACCTGCGCCAGTTGCTCGATGCCGGGCTGGCGGCCACGGTGAACTCGGACGACCCGGCGTACTTCGGCGGCTACATCAACGACAACTTCACGCAGCTGTTCGCGGCCGATCCGCAGCTCACGGCGCGCCACGCCTACCAGCTGGCCTTCAACAGCTTCGAAGCGAGCTTCGTGCCCGAGGCCGACAAGCACGACTGGGAGCACCGGCTGAAGGTGTGCTTTCAGCAAAGCGTCGAGCAGGACTACTGACGCCCCTGTCGCCGGCAGGGGATGCGTACAGCACTGTACGCACTGCGCTTATCCTTGGGGCCCGTTCGCCGCATCCAAAAGGCGGCTCATCCCAAGGAGACAAGGCCATGAGAGAGAGATTTTGGCGCGGCAGCCTGCCGCTTTCCGTGCTGGCGCTGTCGGCGCTGGCTGCCTGCGGCGGGGGCGGCGGCGAAGGCGGCGACAACGGCCGCTACAGCGCGGAGATCCGGCGCACGGCCATGGGCGTGCCGCATATCAAGGCCTCCAACTGGGGCAATGCGGGCTTCGGATACGGCTATGCGCAGGCGCAGGACAACCTGTGCACGATGGCCGATTCATTCGTGACCTACCGGGGCGAGCGCTCGCGCTACTTCGGGGGCGATGCGCTGCTGGTGTACGAAAGCACCATCGACCGTCCGCGCAATCTCGACTCCGATTTCTTCCACCGCCACGTGATCTCCAGCGACGTGGTGGACGCCATGGTGGCGGCCCAGCCCGACAACCTGCGCAAGATGGTGGCCGGCTTTGCCGCCGGCTACAACCGCTACCTGCGCGAGGCCCAGTCCGGCGGCACCGCCCATGCGGCCTGCCGCACGGCGGCATGGGTGCAGCCCGTCACCGCGCGGGACATCTGGCGGCGGATGTATGCGGCCAATCTGGCCGGGGGCTACAGCAACTTCGTGGCGCCGCTGGCGAATGCCACGCTGCCCAGTGCGGCCGCCAGCACGACGGCCGGGACCGCCATGCCCGCGTCGCCATCCCCCCAGAAGGTGGCGCAGTTCGATCCCGCACGCACGCAGCCGCCCCGGCTGCAGGTGGGCGGAACCGCGGGCATCGGCAGCAACATGTACGGCTTCGGCACCGCCGCCACCGGCGAGTCGAGCGGCCTGCTCTTCGGCAACCCGCACTGGTACTGGAAGGGACCGGATCGGTTCTACCAGGCCCACCTGACCATTCCCGGCGAGCTGAACGTGAGCGGCGCGTCGTTCCTGGGGGTGCCGGTGGTGCTGATCGGCTTCAACGACAACGTGGCCTGGAGCCACACCGTCTCCACCGCGCGGCGTTTCGGCGTCTTCCAGCTGCAGCTGGCCGATGGCGACCGCACGACCTACGTGCGCGATGGCAAGGCGGTGAAGATGGCCGCCACCCCCATTACCGTGCAGGTGCGCGGCGCCTCCGGCGCGCTCACCGATGTCACGCGCACCCTCTACAAGACCGAGTACGGGCCGGTGGTGAACCTGGGCGGCCTCAACCCGGCGCTGGCCTGGAGCCAGACCACGGCCTTCGCCATGCGCGACGTCAACGGCGAGAACTTCCGCACCTTCCGCAACTGGATGCGCTGGAACCAGGCGGCCTCGCTGGACGAGTTCATCGCCATCCAGAAGCAGGAATCGGCCATTCCCTGGGTCAACACCGTGGCCGTGGGGCGCGGCAACCCGCGCGCCTGGTATGCCGACATCGGCGCCGTGCCCAATGTGTCGACCGAGCAGGTGGCCACCTGCACCACCGGCTTCGGCAAGGCGATGGCGGCGGCCCTGCCCAACGTGCCGTTCTTCGACGGCTCGCGCAGCGCCTGCGACTGGCAGACCGACAGCGACTCGGCGCAAAAGGGCACCGTGGGCGCTTCGCGCATGCCCAGCCTGCTGCGCGACGACTATGTGGGCAACATGAACGACAGCTATTGGCTGGCCAACGCCAGAGCGCCGCTCACGGGCTTTCCCGCGATCTTCGGCCCGGCCGGAACGCAGGCGCA
Organism: Acidovorax sp. KNOB132; assembly: GCF_057541515.1. Classification (NCBI taxonomy): domain Bacteria; kingdom Pseudomonadati; phylum Pseudomonadota; class Betaproteobacteria; order Burkholderiales; family Comamonadaceae; genus Acidovorax; species Acidovorax sp. KNOB132. The sequence goes on along the minus strand of NZ_BAAJYT010000029.1, from coordinate 26,841 downwards.
GAGCCTGCGCACGCGCATGGGCCACACCATGGCGCTGGAGCGCCTGGCCGGCACCGACGCCTATGCCGGCCAGCAGGCCACCAGCGCCATCGTGCGGCAGATGGTGCTCGACAGCCGGGTGTTCAGCGCCGAGCGCTTCAAGGAGCAGGCCCTCTCCCTGGTCTGCGTGGCGCCCCAGATCACGGTCGCGGCCGAGGGCCGGACGGTGGACGTGGCCGCTGCCTGCGCCACGCTGCGCGCCTGGAACAACACCGGCAACGCCACGGCGCGGGGCTCGCATGTGTGGGACGAGTTCTGGAACCGCGTGAAGGTGCCGGCCGCGCAGCTCTATGCCGTGCCGTTCAGCGCCGCCGACCCGCTGAACACGCCGCGCGAGCTGCGCGCCAGCGCCGCCGATGCGCTGCGGCAGGCCTTCGGCGCCGCCGTGCTGAGCGTGCAGCGCAGCGGCTTCGCGCTGGATGCGCCGCGCGGCGACGTGCTGTTCGCCACGCGCGGCGGCAGCAAGATCGCGCTGTACGGCGGCTGCGGCGATCCGGGCTACTTCACCATCAACTGCTCGGAAAACCCGATCGAGCAGGGCGGCTACAGCATGGACGGGCAGCCGCACGGCAACAGCTACATGCAGGTGGTGGGTTTTCCGGCCGGCGGGGTGGAGGCGCACACGTTCCTCACCTATTCCCTGTCGGACGATCCGACCTCCAGCCGCAACGGCGACTACACCCGGGCCTACGGGGCCAAGCAGTGGCTGCGCCTGCCGTTCTCGGAATCGGAGATCACGTCAAGCGCGGGCTACAGCACCGTCACCGTGAGGGAATGATTGGCCGAGCGCCCCGGGGGGGGGGACGCAACCCGGTGGCGCGCCCCGGTCGATTGGCGCAAAATGGGGCGGCAGCGCTTGATCCGCCTGCCCGTTCAGCTATCAATATGGAAGCATCCTGTCGTGTCCAGTCCTCGCATTCCCCTGCTTGTTCTCAACCACCTGTCCCCGCAGAGCCAAGCCCAGATCGCGGCCCTTTACGACCTGCACTACGCCCCCACGGCGGCGGACCGCACCGCGGCCATCGTCACCCAGGGCGGGCGTTTCCGGGCGGTGCTCACCATCGGCTCGCTGGGCCTGAGCGCCCAGGAGATCGAGGCCATGCCGGCGCTGGAGCTCGTCTGCGTGCTGGGTGCCGGCTATGAGAACGTGGACCTGGCCGCGGCCCGCGCCCGCGGCATCGTGGTGGCCTCGGGCGCCGGAACCAACGACGACTGCGTGGCCGACCACGCCTTCGGCCTGCTGATCGGCGCGGTGCGCGGCCTGCGACCGCTCGACCGCCTGTGCCGCGAAGGCGTGTGGCGCGACGCCATCGGCCTGCCGCCCAACGTGTCGGGCAAGCGCCTGGGCATCTTCGGCCTGGGCACCATCGGCCAGAAGATCGCGCGCCGCGCCTCGGGCTTCGACATGGCCGTGGGTTACCACAACCGCAAGCCGCGCGACGGTGTGGCCTACGAGTACTTCGGCAGCCTGCTGGAACTGGCGAAATGGTGCGACGTGCTGGTGTGCGCCACGCCGGGCGGTGCGGCCACGCGCCATGCCGTCAATGCCGAGGTGCTGCAGGCGCTGGGCCCGCTGGGCTACCTGGTGAACATCGCCCGGGGCAGCGTGGTGGACACCGAGGCGCTGGCCTCGGCCCTGCGCGTGGGCGGCATCGCCGGCGCGGGGCTCGACGTCTACGAAAGCGAGCCGCACCCGCCCGAGGCGCTGATCGGGCTGGACAACGTGCTGCTCACGCCGCACGTGGCGGGCTGGTCGCCCGAGGCCGTGCAGGCCAGTGTGAACCAGTTCCTGGCCAACGCCGGCGGGCACTTCGCGGGCACCGGGGTCGTGGCGCCGGTGTGAGCCGCGGGGGCCGCCCTTCGGGGCCCGCCACCGCTTGGTTTCAAAGGTCGGTGCGCAGCTTCCAGATCTCGGGGAACAGCACCACGTCCAGCATCTTGCGCAGGTAGCTCACGCCGCCCGTGCCGCCGGTGCCGCGCTTGAAGCCGATCACGCGCTCCACCGTGGTCACGTGGCGAAAGCGCCAGAGCCGGAAGGCGTCTTCCAGGTCGGTCAGTTCTTCGCCCAGCTGGTACAGGTCCCAATGCTGCCGCGGGTTGCGGTACACCACCAGCCAGGCCTGCTCCACGGCATCGCTTTCCTCGTAGGGCTGGGTCCAGTCGCGGGCCGTGTGGCTGCCCGGCACCGGAATGCCGCGGCGCGCCAGCAGGCGCAGGGCCTCGTCGTAGAGCGAGGGCGCCTCGTAGGCGGCCTGCACCTGGGCCAGCAGGTCGGCGCGGTGCTCGTGCGGGCGGAGCATGGCGCGGTTCTTGTTGCCCAGCGCGAATTCGATGCTGCGGTACTGGTAGCTCTGGAACCCGCTGGAGCTGCCCAGGTAGGGCCGCATGGCGCTGTACTCGGGCGGCGTCATGGTGGCCAGCACGTCCCAGGCGTGCACCAGCTGCTCCATGATCTTGGACACGCGCGCCAGCATCTTGAAGGCCGGCTGCAGCTCGTCCTTGGCCACCAGCGCGATGGCCGCGCGCAGCTCGTGCAGCATGAGCTTCATCCACAGCTCGCTGGTCTGGTGCTGCACGATGAACAGCATTTCATCGTGCGCCGGCGAGCGGGGGTTCTGCGCGGTGAGGATGGCATCGAGCGACAAATAGTCGCCGTAGCTCATGCTCTGGCTGAAGTCGAGCTGGGCCCGCTCTTCGTGCACGATGGATTCGGGCTTGCCGGTGGTCGCTTCGCTGCCGGCGGGCGCGGGGGATTGGGAATGGGGGCACATGGCTCAGGTCACCGCGTTGATCTGGTTGAACTCGGCGCGCTGCCACTCGGCGCCGTCGAGCACCTGGCGAAGATGCTCGACCGCATTCCACACGTCTTCGAAGCCGATGTACAGCGGCGTGAAGCCGAAGCGCAGGATGTCCTTGTGCGGGCCCTGGCCGCCGTCGCCCTTGCGGAAGTCGCCGATCACCCCGCGCGCGATGAGCGCCTGCACGATCGCGTAGGCCCCGCTGCCCTGGCCGTGAAGGCCCTGGCCTTCGTCCCGCGTGAGGCACACCTGCGAGCCGCGCCGGGCGTGTTCGCGCGGGGTCGCCAGGCCCAGGCCGTGGTCGCCGCAACGCGCTTGCACCAGCTGGATGAACAGGTCCGTCAGCGCCAGCGATTTGGCGCGCAGCGCGGCCATGCCGCCCAGCGGCTGCGCGGCATCGAACACATCCAGGCCGCATTGCAGGGCCGACAGGCTGATGATGGGCTGCGTGCCGCACAGGTAGCGCGTGATGCCGGGCGCGGGCTGGTAGCCGGGCGTGAACTGGAACGGCGCCGCATGGCCCCACCAGCCGGACAGGGGCTGCCAGAAACGGTCGGCATGGCGCGGGTGCACCCACACGAAGGCCGGGGCACCGGGGCCGCCGTTCAGGTACTTGTAGCCGCAGCCGATGGAAAAGTCGGCATCGGCGCCCTGCAGGTCGACCGGCACCGCGCCGGCGCTGTGCGCCAGGTCCCACACCGTGAGGATGCCGGCCGCATGCGCTGCCGCCGTCAGGGCCGCCATGTCGTGCATGGCGCCGGTGCGGTAGTTCACGTGGGTGAGCATCAGCACCGCCACTTCGCCGGTGAGCGAGGCGGTGATCTCCTCGGGCTCCACCAGCACCAGTTCCAGGCCGCGCTCCTTGCACAGTCCCTCGGCGATGTAGAGGTCGGTGGGGAAGTTGCTGCGCTCGCTCACCACGCGCCGGCGGCCCCGGCTCTCTTCACGGGCGATGTTGAGTGCCGCGCTCAGCACCTTGTAGAGGTTGATGGACGTGCTGTCGGTGCACACCACCTCATCGGCACCGGCACCGATGAACGGCGCGAGCTGGTTGCCCAGGCGCTGGGGCAGGTCGAACCAGCTGGCCGTGTTCCACGAACGGATCAGGTCCGTGCCCCACTCGCGCGTCACCACGTCGGCCACACGGGCCGCCGTGGCTTGGGGCAGCACGCCGAGCGAATTGCCGTCCAGGTAGATGACGTCGGGGGGAAGGTCGAAGTGCGCGCGCAGCGGGGCCAGGGGGTCCTGCGCATCGAGTGCGCGGCAGTCTTGCAAGGTCGTCATGGAAGGCTCTGTTTAATCAAAAATGATAGCAATCGGGGCAATGAAATCAACGGCATGGGCGCAATATGGCCCTGACCGGCGAGGCGTCGGCCGTAGTGAGCTTCAAAGGCAGGGCGATGAGTTCGTAGTCGCCCTCCGGCACCTCGTCGAGCACCAGGTTCTCCAGCACCCGCAGGCCGCGGCGGCGGATCACCTGGTGGCTGTCCAGCGTCTTGCTGTCGGCCGGGTCGATGCTGGCGGTGTCGATGCCCACCAGCACCACGCCCAGATCCGCCAGCCGCTCGATGGTGCCGGGCGCGTAGGCGGCCAGGGCCCCGTCCCAGCGATCGACCGGCATGCGCTGGTAGGTGCGCACCAGCACCCGCGGCGGCAGGTCCTGCACGGCATGGGCCAGGTGCACCCATTCGATGAGCGGCCCCGCGCCGATGGCATGGATCACGCGGCAGGGGCCGATGAAGGCGTCCAGCGGCACCTCGCCGATGGAAGCACCGTCCGGGTCGTAGTGCAGCGGGGCATCGGCATGCGAGCCGACATGGGGCGACAGCGTGATGGCGCTCACGTTCACCGGGCAGCCGGGCCCGATGGTGGCGCACCACTGCTGCGTGTAGGCCGTGTCGCCGGGGAAGACCGGCGTGGCGGCATGCACCGGCGCCGAAATGTCCCACAGCCGGGGTGAATTCGTGTTCATGGCGCGCATGCTATGCGCATCGGGGGTGTTTTCCAAAGGGGTTATCCTCTGCATCGGTAAAAATTGAATAATCCATTCTTTTAAATCCGAAAACAGAACAAATCATGCAGGCCGCCTCCCTCGATCGCACCGACAAGCAATTGCTCGAAGCCCTGCAGGGCAATGCCCGGCTCACCTCGGGCGAACTGGCACAAATGGCGCACCTGTCCCAGTCGCCTTGCTGGCGCCGGGTGAAGCGGCTGGAAGACGACGGCGTCATCAGCGGCTACCACGCGGGCCTCAACCGGCGCGCGCTGGGTTTCGGGGTGATGGCGTTCGTGATGGTGGGCATCGACCACCAGACCGAGATCTCGTCCCAGGCCTTCGAAGAGGCGGTGTGCGCGATCCCCGAGGTGGTCATGTTCCACGGCATCTCGGGCCCGGAGGACTTCATGCTCGTCGTGGTCGCGAAAGACCTGGACGCCTATTCCGAGCTGCTGCAGCGCCGCCTGCACCGCCTGCCGGGCGTGCGGCACATGCACTCGTATTTTTCGTTGCAGGAGTTCAAGGGCCAGGTCGGCGGCCTGCCCGTGCCGGCGTAGCACCAGCGGCCTGCGCCGCGGCTGGTGCGATCCATCCCCAATCAGTAGATCGCGCTGTCCGGCAGCGCCGCCAAGCCATGGCGCTGGCGTGCACGGCGGCAGGCATCGCTGCCCGCCTCGAATTCGCGGCAGGGCGAGGGCCGCCATTCGTAGATGCCACAGGCGGCGCGCACGCTGACGGTGCCGGTGAGGGCGGCGCAGCGCGGCGACGCGTGGTCGGTGCCACGCATGCGGCGCAACTGGTCGGTCACCTCCACCACCAGGCCCTGCGGCACGCTGCCACCCGTCTCCTGCGATTCATGCACCGAGAAATCGACACGGAAACTCGCGCAGCACGCGCCGCAGCTCAGGCAGGGATGGGTCATGGCAGGGGGGGCATATCGGCGCAAAACCGGCATTGTGCGGGCTCGGGCGCATGGGCTGGCCCGGCAGCGCATCGCATCCGGGGCTGATGCGCCTCAAGCCGGCCGAAAGGATGCGGCCTAAAATGAGAACTAAACTCATTCATAACAATCCGATGAAGATGACTGAAGAATCTTCGGGCCCTGCACTGGCCCCAGGCACCGCCTTGCCCGCCGCCACGGGCCTGGACCGCCTCCCGCGGCAGGTGCACGCCCATGTGACGGCGCTGCAGCCGGCCCGCAACGAACAGGAACGCGCGGTGATCCAGCGCCTCATGGAAATCGGCTTTCTGCCCGGCGAGCCCGTGCGCGTGGTGGCCAGCGGCTTCCCCGGCGGCGATCCCCTGGCCGTGCGCGTGGGGCAGGCCACCTTCGCACTGCGCCGCCACGAGGCCGCGCTGGTGCATGTGCAGGCCGGAGCGACCGCATGAGCGGGGCCGCCACGTCGCCCCTGCGCATCGCGTTGCTGGGCAATCCCAACTGCGGCAAGACCGCGCTGTTCAACCTGCTCACCGGCGCCCGCCAGAAGGTGGCCAACTACGCCGGCGTGACCGTCGAGCGCAAGGAAGGCCTGCTGCACACCGCCAGCGGCCGCCGCGTGCGCGTGCTGGACCTGCCCGGTGCCTACAGCCTGAACGCCCACAGCGCCGACGAAGCCGTCACGCGCGACATCGTCACCGGCGAGCGGCCCGGCGAGGCCGTGCCCGACCTGCTGGTCTGCGTGACCGATGCCACCCACCTGCGCCTGAACCTGCGCCTGGTGCTGGAGGCCCGCGCGCTGGGGCTGCCGATGGTGCTGGTGCTCAACATGAGCGACATGGCGGCGCGCCAGCGCATCGAGATCGACCGCGAAGCGCTCTCACGCGAACTCGGCATGCCGGTGCTGTCCACCGTGGGCGTGCGCAGCGACGGCGCGCAGGAGTTGCTGCAGTGGCTCGACACCCAGGCGCCGCAGGCGCTGGCGGGCACGGCGTCCGTGCACCGGGCGGTGGGCGTGGACCTGCGCGCCCAGGTGCTGCAGCTGCACCAGGAGGTGCGCCGCATCATGGCCGCCGCCGTGCGCGAGCCCGCGGTCAGCCTGCGCAACGACGACCGCATCGATGCCGTGGTGCTCCACCCGGTGTGGGGCCTGCTGCTGCTGGCCGTCACGCTGTTCCTCATGTTCCAGGCCGTGTTCAGCTGGGCCGCGATGCCCATGGACGCCATCAAAGCCGGCGTGGACGGGCTGTCGGCCTGGATCAATGCGCACATGGCCGACGGCGTGCTGCGCAGCCTGCTCACCGACGGCATCCTGGCGGGCGCGGGCGGGGTGCTGGTGTTCCTGCCGCAGATCCTGATCCTGTTCTTCTTCATCCTGGCACTGGAAGACTCCGGCTACCTGCCGCGCGCGGCCTTCCTGCTCGACCGCGTCATGGGCACGGTGGGACTGTCGGGGCGGTCGTTCATTCCGCTGCTGTCGAGTTTTGCCTGCGCTGTGCCCGGCGTGATGGCCACGCGTTCGATCACCCACTGGCGCGACCGGCTGGTCACGATCATGATCGCGCCCCTCATGACCTGCTCCGCGCGCCTGCCGGTGTATGCCCTGCTCATCGGCGCGTTCATCCCCGAGCAGACCGTGGGCGGCGTGTTCAACCTGCAGGGCCTGGTGCTGTTCGCGCTGTACTTCGGCGGCATCGTGAGCGCCATGGCCGTGGCGGCGGTCGCCCGCCTCGCGCGCCGGGGCGCCGGCCACGCGCCGCTGCTGATGGAACTGCCCGCCTACCGCTGGCCCAGTGTGCGCAGCCTGGCGCAGGGCCTGTACGAGCGCGCGTTGATCTTCATCCGCCGCGTGGGCGGCATCATCCTGGCCGTCACCATCCTGCTGTGGTTCCTCTCCACCTATCCCGCGCCGCCCGAGGGCGCCACGGGCGCGGCCATCCAGTACAGCTTCGCCGGCCGCATCGGCAGCGTGCTGGAGGTGCTGGTGGCGCCGATCGGCTTCAACTGGCAGATCGCCATCGCCCTGGTGCCCGGCATGGCCGCGCGCGAAGTGGCGGTGGGGGCGCTGGGCACCGTGTATGCCCTCTCGGCCACGGGCGAGGAAGTGGCCACCCAACTGGGCCCGCTGATCGCCCAGAGCTGGTCGCTGGCCACGGCGCTGTCGCTGCTGGCGTGGTTTGTCTTCGCTCCGCAGTGCATCTCGACCATCGCCGCCGTGCGCCGCGAGACCAACAGCTGGCGCTATCCGCTGCTGATGACCGGCTACCTGTTCGCGCTGGCGTACGCCGCCAGCTTTATCACGTATCGCCTGGCCCTGGCGCTGGGAGGAGGCTGAGCCCATGGCCCAGGAAATCATCGTCGGCGTGATCGTCGCCCTCGCCGTGGCCTACATGGTGTGGAAGTGGATGCCCGCCCGCTGGCGCGCCCGCCTGGACCGCGTGCACCCGGCGTTGGCGCAGTCGAGCAGTTGCGGGGGCTGCAGCAGCTGCGATTCGGGCGGCTGCGGAACGGGCGGCGGTGCGGTGGGCCAGGAGCAGGTCGTGCAGATGCCGGGCAGCCGTTCTTCGGTGCCGAAGTAGGGCGGCATCGGCGGAACGCCCCCATGTTTCATGGCTGGCGCAGAGGGTTTTCCGGCTCCTTTCCCATCAGCGCCTTGTCGCGTCGGCAGGTCTTCAGGGGCAACGCACGCCACGAGACGATTCGGGTCACTTCCTTCGTATCGGCGCGCGTGCTGCTTTCGAGGCACGCGCAACCGTATCCTGCGCTGCCCGATCCGGTTGCCACCCACCTGTTTTTGGGAAACACGGGCCAGTCACCTTCGGCTTGGTGGCCGCCCTGCATTCCCACCGTCCATTCCCCCGCTTTGTCCACGAGCGTTGCATTTCCGGGTGTCGGCTGGTCGAACCAGCCACAGCGGGTGGTCGTGGCCTGTGGCGCTGCGGTTGCAACGTTGCAGGCAATCGCCAATGCAGGCATCGAAATGAAGGCTGCGATTTTTGCGTGATGCAAGCGTTGCGGCAGGCAAATGGTCATGGCGTGATGGTGGTGGCAGCCCCGGTCCGATGCGCTTTTCTGACAAGCCATTCGAAGGAATGCTTTGGTGCGTTAGACCTCCAGACCGACTCAGGGCCGGGCCGGCTTGCGGGCATCGAATGGAAAGCTGCTTTCCAGGATGTCGGTGCAGGCTTCGCACCGCATAAAGTAGGTCGCTCCCCGGGCCGTGATCGCGCCCCACCCCGTCCAGTTGTCGATGGAGACTTTGGCGATTCGGCCATCCTGGAATATCACCCTGGCCTGTGCGTTGCAATCGCCGGTCTGCAGTTCCTGGCTGTATTGATACTCGCTGCGGAACCGGGCATTCGCCAAAAAGAAACGCACCCTTTTCTCGTCGATCGCCAGGTGCCCGCAGTCGGCCTCCGCGCCGAAACCCTTGGCAGTGCGGTCCTGCACCACGACTGACTTGATCGGGCCGAGACGGTATTTCTTGGGCTGGAGCGTCTTGTCGAAATCGCTCGTCGGAGAGGCGAACGAAGCGATGCCTGCGCCTGCAAAAAGGGCCGAAGCCAGGAAGTGCTTGATGGTCATTGCCATGTCGCCGTGGCAGCTTCCGTAGCATTTTTCCGGCTCACCTCAGGATGACGATGCACCTCGGCTTTCGAGATGTGCAGTGTTTCGGAAAGCGCATCGATTAGGTATTGAAGGGCGACCTGTTGGTGGTTGGTCAGCGCCTCATAAACCGCGTTGTTTCCTAAAAAACGCGCGCTGTTGCTCTGTACTCAATCCTGCAGGCATTTTGATTCCAGACGGCAGTGAAGCCATGCCTACGATTTCAATACCGATGCTGTCTGCGTTGGACGGATAGCGTCCTGGAACCACTTTGGTCATTTCCGCTTTGTGCATAGTGGTTGGACTGGCTTTTTTGTATTGGGCGATCTCGGCAGGACTGCATCTGAGTTCGGCCAAGCAACGCGCTTTCAGCGGACCCACGTGATTTGTTCGACGGAGAATCGAAGCCGTCTGATAAATGGATCCCTCTTTGCCTATCAAAAAGTGCGCACCGTTTGCGTTGGCGCTTCGATAACTATTGAACGTCGAGTTCTCTGTTGGGGATCCTGTTTGATGGACGATGATTCCAGAGACCTTGTTCATTTCTGATCTTTCGATCGATGAGAACCTGCGTGCCTTGATTTTCGAGTTTCCGCTAACCATCCCTTGAGCATTGATATTGAGCATTTTTCCTCCTGGCGGAATGGTAGTGGAGCTGCAAGGACTTCATTCTGATTTGCGACGCCAGATTTGGGCTCAATGTGTAAGCGTAAGCAAACGGACTCCCGTCACACAAATCATTCGCCGAACAGCACACCCCGCCCGAGCGCCGCAACGGCCTGCTGGAGATTGGCACGTGCCTGCGCTTCGCGTTGCGCCCTGAACCAGGGGGTCGCGTAGACGTGTGGCCGATCCATGAACGACCGCAGCACCGCGGTGCGCCCCGCCACGTAGCGCGGCCAGCGCACGAACCGGTATTCGCGCCGCACGTTGCGCTCGAATTCGCCATACACCTCGGGCGGGGCGCCCAGCACGGCGAGATCGATGTCCATCACCCAGCACGCGTCGCCCTCCAGTGGCGCATCGGGGTTGTGGCGCGTGTCCATGATGTGGCGCTCCACCGTCTGCACCAGGCCCTCGGGCAACCGCTGGGCCAGCAGGAACCGACGCGCCCATTGCGCGCTGCGTTCTTCGTTGTGTCCGCTCCAGGGCCAGTAGATCGCGTCGTGGAACCACAGGGCCAGCTCGACCGCGTGCGGCTGCTGCAGCGCCGTCGGCTGGGCGGCCTGCACGGCCTCCAGGTGCAGGAGGCAGGCGTGCAGGTGGCGGGTGTCGTGGTAGGCGCGGGGCCAGCGGCTCCAGTGGCGCAGCAGGCGCCGGCCCTCGGCGGTCCATGCGGGGCCGGCGCGCTCCAGCGCGGCGCCCAGGGCCTGCCAGCGCGCCAGCAGTTCACCTTGGCTGGGCTTCATGCGGCGGCGGCTGGGGCGGAGGAGGACGTGGCGATTTCGGCGATCAGCTGGTGATGCGGCCGAGCAGCAGGTATTCCATGAGTGCCTTCTGCGCATGCATGCGGTTTTCGGCCTCGTCCCACACAACGGACTGCGGGCCGTCGATCACGTCGGCCTCGACTTCCTCGCCACGGTGGGCGGGCAGGCAGTGCATGAACAGGGCGTCCGGCTTGGCCGCCGCCATCATTTCGGCATCGACGCACCAGTCGGCAAAGGCCTTCTTGCGCTCTTCGTTCTCGGCCTCGTAGCCCATGCTGGTCCACACGTCGGTGGTCACCAGATCGGCGCCAGCGCAGGCTTCCAGCGGGTTGCTATAGAACTTATAGCTATGTGCCTTAGAACCATTTGCGCCGAGGGCCAATTTCTCATTGATCTCGTAGCCGCGCGGCGTGCTCACGTGCACGGTGAAGCCCAGCAGCTCGGCCGCCTGCAGCCAGGTGTTGGCCATGTTGTTGCCATCGCCCACCCAGGCGACGGTCTTGCCCCGGATGGTGCCGCGGTGCTCGATGTACGTGAAGATGTCCGCGAGGATCTGGCAGGGATGGAACTCGTTCGTCAGCCCGTTGATGACCGGCACGCGGGAGTGGGCGGCGAAGGCCTCGATCTTGGTCTGCTCGTAGGTGCGGATCATCACCAGGTCCACCATGCGGCTGATGACCTTCGCGCTGTCCTCGATGGGCTCGGCGCGGCCCAGCTGGCTGTCGCCGGTGGTCAGGTGCACCACGCTGCCGCCCAGCTGGTACATGCCGGCCTCAAAGCTCACGCGGGTGCGCGTGCTGGCCTTCTCGAAGATCATGGCCAGTGTGCGGTCGGTCAGCGGGTGGTGCTTCTCGTAGCTCTTGAACTTGCCCTTGATGACGGCCGCGCGGCTGAACAGGTAGGCGTACTCGTCGGCGGTGAGATCGTTGAATTGCAGGTAATGCTTCATAACGGAACGTTCATTCGGCGAGCAGCGCCTTGACCAGGGGAACCAGCAGGGCCACGATTTCGTCGGCCTCGGCCTGGGTGAGGATGAGCGACGGCACCATGCGGATCACGGTGTCGGCCGTCACGGACAGCAGCAGGCCGGCTTCCATCGCGCGGCCCATGAGCGCGCCGCAGGGCTTGGTCAGTTCCACGCCGATCATCAGGCCCTGGCCGCGGATTTCCTTCACGCCGGGCAGGCCGCCCAGTTCGCGCTCCAGCGCGGCCTTCAGGTGCGCGCCCACGACGGCGGCGTTCTGCAGCAGGCCGTCCTCTTCCATGATGCGGATGGTTTCCACGCCGGCGCGCATGGCCAGCGGGTTGCCGCCGAAGGTGGTGCCGTGGTTGCCGGGCGCGAAGATGTTCGCGGCCTTGGGGCCGGCCACGACGGCGCCGATCGGCACGCCCGAGCCCAGGCCCTTGGCCAGGGGCATCACGTCCGGCACGATGCCGGCCCACTGGTGCGCGAACCACTTGCCGGTGCGGCCCATGCCGCACTGCACCTCGTCGATCATCATCAGCCAGTCGCGCTCGTCGCACAGTTGGCGCAGCTGCTGCAGGTAGTCGATGCGCATGGGGTTCACGCCGCCTTCGCCCTGGATGGTCTCGAAGAACACGGCCACCACGTTCGGGTTGCCTTCGGTGGCTTGCCGGATGGCGTCGATGTCGTTCATCGGCACGCGGATGAAGCCCTCCACCAGCGGGCCGAACCCGGCCTGCACCTTGGGGTTGCCGGTGGCCGACAGCGTGGCGATCGAGCGGCCGTGGAAGGCTTTTTCATAGACCACGACCACGGGCTTGTCGATGCCCTTGTCGTGGCCGAACTTGCGGGCCAGCTTCAGCGCGGCTTCGTTGGCTTCGAGGCCCGAGTTGCAGAAGAAGACGTTGGTCATGCCCGAGCGCTCCACCAGCTGGGCGGCCAGTTGCTCCTGCAGGGGCACGTGGTAGTAGTTGGAGCTGTGGATCAGCTTGGCGATCTGCTCCTGCAGCGCGGGCACCAGCTTGGGGTGGTTGTGGCCCACCGTGTTGACCGCGATGCCGCCGAGCGCGTCGATGTATTGCTTGCCGTCCACGTCCCACACGCGCACGCCCTGGCCACGTTCCAGCGCGATCGGCAGGCGGCCGTAGGTGTTCATCACGTGGGGCGAGGCGGCCGGGGCGGAAGCGGTCATGCGGAAATCTCCAGAGAAGGGCAGTGCGAAAGGGGGAGGGGGCTGAGCCGGCTCGTGGCCGGCAAAACGAAGCACGATTCTAGGGGCAGGGCTTTGCATGGCTGTTGACGATTGCGCATCACAGCCATGCGCCGGCCAGCGCCGATCCAGGGGTCTTTGGATGGGTTAGCTCTTATATAAGAGTTAGAATGCCGGCCTGTGGCGCGCCATGCGGCGATCCTGCGGCGACTTCCCCCCAACGACCCCCGATCCTGATGGTTTCCCCCACCTCCAAAGAAGTTTTCATCCAGGGCATCACCCTCGACGGGAAAACCTTCCGCCCCAGCGACTGGGCGGAGCGCCTGGCGGGGGTCATGAGCCAATTCCGTCCCGGTGGCGCCCGCCCCGGCAGCCACCTGAGCTATTCGCCCTGGTGCGTGCCCACCACGCTCAATGGCATCAAGTGCGTGATCGTGCACCGCGACCTGCAGGGCCACGAACCCATGGCCTGGGATTTCGTCATGAACTTCGCGCGCGACAACCAGTTGCAGGTGGCCGAGGCCTGTCTGCTGCCCGACGAAGCGCCCGGTACTGCCCGCAAAGGCTGACGGCACCATGCCGCAGCGCCCCGGCGTCAGGGGCGGCCGAAAAGAACGTCAAAGGCCCCTTCGGGGTCTTTTTTCATGGGCGTCGGAAGGCGGGCTGGGGAGCGCCTTGCGATCCGCGCTTTCGACGCCCGACCCAATCCGAGCCGACCCACCGCAGATGGCCTGCGCCGCCATGGAAAAAGCCCCGCACTGCGGCGTCGCAGTAGCGGGGCGATCAGGCGCGGCCGGAGCCGCGCAGGCGGGGCGCAGGCGTCAGAGCGCCTGCATTTCCTTGTTCGTCTTGGGGCCTGCGGCCTCCGGCGCCTTGGGCTGCGCGGGCGCTGCGCCGGCCGCCGTCGCCGCCGTCTTGCCCAGGGTGGCCGGCACGTCCAGGTAGGGCAGGTGCAGGGCGCTGCTGGTCATGCGGCGGATCTCGTTGGTCAGGGCCGGGTCTTCGTTGAGCTTGCGGCCGTAGGAAGGAATGATCTCCTTCAGGCGCGCCTTCCAGCCGGTGTCCGTCATCTGCTGGGGGAAGGCCTTGGCCATCAGGTTCAGCATGATGTGCGGGGCGGTGGAGGCACCGGGCGATGCGCCCATCAGGGCGGCGATGGTGCCGTCCTTGTCGGACACGATCTCGGTGCCGAACTGCAGCACCGCGCCCTCCTTGGGGTCGCGCTTGATGACCTGAACGCGCTGGCCCGCGGTGATGAGCTTCCAGTCTTCGCGCTTGGCGTTGGGGAAGTAATCCTGCAGCGCGCGCTGGCGGTCGTCATCGGTCAGCTCGGCCTGTTGCAGCAGATACTTGACCAGGTCCAGGTTGTGGATGCCCACGCGCAGCATGCCCACCAGGTTGTCGTGCGTGACGGAAGAGAACAGGTCGAACCAGGAGCCCTGCTTGAGGAATTTGCTGGTGGCCAGCGCGAACGGTCCGAACAGCACGACGGGCTGGCCGTCCATGTTGCGGGCGTCCAGGTGGGGCACCGACATCGGGGGCGAGCCCGTGGCGGCCTTGCCGTACGCCTTCACCGTATGGCGGGCGGTCAGTGCGGGGTTCTCGATGGACAGGAACTGGCCCCCCACCGGGAAGCCGGCGTAATCCTTCGATTCGGGAATGCCCGAGGCCTGCAGCAACTGCAGCGCGGCGCCGCCGGCACCCACGAAGACGAACTTGGCCTTGACGGTCCGCTCCTTGCCGCCGTCGCCCAGGTGGGCCACGGTCACGTTCCAGGTCTTGTCGTCGTTCTGGCGCAGCGCACGCACTTCGTTTTGCAGGTGCAGCTGGAAGTTGGGGCTCTTGCGCAGGCCCTGGACCAGCTGGCTGGTCACGGCGCCGTAGTTGACATCGGTGCCCAGGGGCATGAAGGTGGCGGCCACCTTCTGCTTGGGGTCGCGCCCTTCGATCATCAGGGCGCCCACTTCTGGATTTGCGCCTGGTCTTCCGAGTACTCCATGCCGTAGAACAGGGGGTTCTTGACCAGGGCCTCGCGGCGCTTGCGCAGGTATTCGATGTTCTCGTCACCCCAGACGAAGCTCATGTGCGGCGTGGGGTTCACGAAGGTTTCGGGCGACTGCATGTTGCCGCGGCCGATCTGGTGCGCCCAGAACTGGCGCGACACCTCGAACTGCTCGGCGATGCCGACGGCGCGCTTGGTCTCGATCGTGCCATCGGGCAGCTCGGGCGTGTAGTTCAGTTCTGCGAAGCCCGAATGGCCCGTGCCGGCGTTGTTCCAGCCATTGGAGCTTTCCAGCGCCACGCCGTCCAGGCGCTCGAACACTTCGATCTTCCAATCCGGCTGCAGCTCCTGCAGGTACGTGGCGAGCGTGGCGCTCATCACGCCCGCGCCCACCATCACGACGTCGACGGGCTGGTCGTTCTCGGCAGGAGGAACGGAGCGGGGAAAGAGCGGCCAATACAGGAACAGGACGGCCGCAAGGATCAGCACCACAACGGCGCCGAACAACGCTTTGATCGACTTTTTCATAGATTTGGTTGGACTGATTGCAATTGAAAAAGCCTGCGCGCAATCGGCAGGCTTTCGCTTATCAAAAATTGACGCTCCCTGACATCGGGAATTGTCCCATTAGGTAAAGACCCTGACAAAAATCAAAGTTTCACGAATTCGGCCCGAGAAAAAGGGGATCACCCGCCGCAAACCCGCATGGATATTGGGTTGGCCGTATTTCAGGCACAAAAAAACCGCCCGAAGGCGGTTCTTTCGTTTTGCTGACAGCGCACCCGTTACAAACGGCGGACGGCAGGGCCGTCCGGGCTGTTTGCCTGAAAGGTCAGGCGGCCAGTGCCAGGGTTTTCACCTTGGCGGACAGGCGGCTCTTGTCGCGAGCGGCCTTGTTCTTGTGGAAGATACCCTTGTCGGCGATGGTGTCGACGACGGCTTGCATCTTCGCAAACAGTTCGGTGGCCTTGGTCTTGTCGCCGGCCAGGACGGCCTTCTCGACATTCTTGACCGCGGTACGGTACTTGGAGCGCAGCGAGGTGTTCGCGGCGTTCAGCTTGACGTCCTGGCGGACGCGCTTGCGGCCGGAGGCGAGACGGGGGTTCTTTTTCTTGGGCTTGGCAGATGCCATGGTAAATTTTCCTTAAGTGTCTGAGGATGATGTCAGCAAAGCCCGCGATTATAGCCCAGCGACTTGGGGTAGGCCGCCGGGGTCTTTCGAAGCGATACAGGCGGCGCCCTTCGGTGAAGCCTCAAGGGCTGGCATTCCAAGGACCGCGGGCCGGGTGGAGCGCAGCGCATACACTCGCGGCCGTGTCCCTGTTCAAAGCCGCCTCCACCGTTTCCCTGCTGACCCTGGCCTCCCGCGTGACGGGCCTGGTGCGCGATCTGCTGATGGCCTCGCTGTTCGGGGCCAACGCGCTCACCGACGCCTTCAACGTCGCTTTCCGCATTCCCAACCTGTTTCGCCGGCTGTTCGCCGAAGGGGCCTTCAGCCAGGCCTTCGTGCCCGTGCTCGCGGCGCACAAGGCCCAGCACGGCGACGATGCCACGCGCCGGCTCATCGCCAGCGTCGCGACGGTGCTGTTCTGGGTGCTGCTGCTGACCTGCGTGCTGGGCGTGCTGGGGGCGCCGCTGCTGGTGTGGCTGCTCGCCAGCGGCCTGCGCCAGAGCGCGGGCGGTTTCGATGCCGCCGTGGTCATGACGCGCTGGATGTTCCCCTACATCGGCTTCATGTCGATGGTGGCGCTCTCGGCCGGCGTGCTCAACACCTGGAAGCGCTTTGCCGTGCCGGCGGCCACGCCGGTGCTGCTCAACGTCTGCATGATCGCCGCCGCCTGGCTGGGCGCGCCGCAGCTGGCTTCGCGCGGCATCGAGCCCATCTATGCCATGGCCGGCGGCGTGATGCTCGGCGGCATCACGCAACTGGCGGTGCAACTGCCCGCGCTGTTCCGGCTGGGCCTGCTGCCGCGCATCGGGCTCACTCCCGGGGCCATTCGCACGGCGTGGCACGACCCGGGCGTTCGCCGCATCCTCACCCTGATGGGCCCGGCGTTGCTGGGCGTGGGCGTCGCGCAGATCTCGCTCATGATCAACACGCAGATCGCCTCGTACCTCGCGCCGGGCAGCGTGACCTGGCTGTTCTACGCCGACCGGCTCATGGAGTTTCCCACCTCGCTGCTGGGCGTGGCGCTGGGCGTGGTGCTGACGCCGCAGCTGGCGGCCGCCAAGGCGGCCGGCGATGCCGCCCGCTACTCGTCCATGCTCGACTGGGGGCTGCGCATCGTCGTGGTGCTGTCCGTGCCGTGCGCGGTGGGCCTGCTCACCTTTGCCGAGCCCTTGGTGGCCACGCTGTTCCACCACGGCGCGCTGCAGGACAGCGACGTCGGCCAGATCGCCCTGGCCCTGGCCGGCTACGGCGCGGGGCTGCTGGGCCTGGTGGCCATCAAGGTGCTGGCGCCCGGCTACTACGCCAGCCAGGACATCCGCACGCCGGTGCGCATTGCCATCGTGGTGCTGGTGGTCACGCAGCTCCTGAATGCCGCGCTGGTGCCGCTGATCGACCATGCGGGCCTTGCGCTGTCCATAGGCCTCGGGGCGCTGATCAATGCGCTGTGGCTGCTGATCGGCCTGCTGCGGCGCGGCACCTACCAGCCCCAGCCCGGATGGGCCCGGCTGGCGCTGCAGGTGGTGGCCGCCAGCGCCCTGCTGGCGGTGCTGCTGATGTGGGGCGCGCGCCATTTCGATTGGCTGGCCCTGCGGGCGCACGAGGGGCAGCGCGCCGGGCTCCTGGCCCTGCTGATGGGCGGCGCGGCAGTGCTGTATTTCGGGGCGCTCTGGGCGGCGGGCCTCAAGTTGCGCGAACTGCTGCGCCGCTGACCGCCTTCGCGCCGGGTTTCGTCCCTTCGGAACCCCGCTTGACTCGGCCCGGCACGCCCCTTACAACCCTCCAATGGCCCTGAGCTATTCACTTCCCACTCCGCTGGAGTACTTCGCCACGCTGGTGCGCAGTGACGACCAGTTTCCCCTGCTGGAGGCGGCGGCGTCCATCGCGCAGGACGAGTACCCTGAGCTGGACGTGCAGCAGTTGCTCGGCGACGTGGATCAGCTCCTTGCCCGGCTGCGCCGGCGGTTGCCCGCCGATGCGTCGTCGCTGCAGCGCCTGCGCTCGCTCAACCAGTTCTTCTTCGGCGACCTGGGCTTCGCGGGCAACGTCAACGATTACTACGACCCCGAGAACAGCTACCTCAATGCCGTGCTGCGCACGCGGCGGGGCATTCCGATTTCGCTGGCGCTGGTGTGGATGGAACTGGCCCAGGGGCTGGACCTGCATGCGCGCGGCGTCTCGTTTCCCGGTCACTTCATGATCAAGGTGCTGCTGCCCAAGGGGCAGGTGGTAATGGACCCGACCACGGGCCAGTCGCTGTCACGGGAAGAGCTGTCCGAGCGCCTGGAGCCCTACCGGCACCGCAGCAACGGCCTGGTGGACGACTACGACATTCCGCTCGGCTTGTACCTGCAGGCGGCGCCGCCGCGCGATGTGATCGCGCGCATGCTGCGCAACCTCAAGGAGATCCACCGCTCGCAAAAGGACTGGGCGCGGCTGGTCGCCGTGCAGGACCGGCTCATCGTGCTGCTGCCCGACGCCTGGGGCGAGTGGCGGGACCGGGGCCTGGCCCATGCGGAGCGGGGCGACACGGCATTGGCCGTGGCCGACCTGGAGACGTACCTGGCGCGCGTGGAAGACGGGCTCGACATCGACGCCATCGCCGAGCGCGTGAGCCTGCTGCGCCGCGCCAGCAACTGAGGCGCAGCGCAGCGGCAACGGCGCCACCAGGGTTCTGTTGGCCCTCTTACTGGCGCGCCGTGCGCACGTTGGGCGGCAGGGCCTGCGGGTGGCTGGTGCGCAGCGGATTGATGTCCAGCCCGCCGCGGCGCGTGTAGCGCGCATACACCGACAGCTTGATCGGCTTGCAGCGCGTCCACACGTCCATGAAGATGCGCTCCACGCACTGCTCGTGGAATTCGTTGTGGTTGCGAAAGCTCACCAGATACTGCAGCAGCCCGGCCTGGTCGATCTGCGGGCCGCTGTAGTGGATGCGCACGCTGCCCCAGTCCGGCTGGCCGGTCACCAGACAGTTGCTTTTGAGCAGGTGGCTCGTGAGCGCCTCGGTCACCGGCGTCTCGGCATGGTTGGCCGACAGCAGCTCGGGGGCCGGCGTGTACTGCGTGCATTCCACGTCCAGGCGGTCGAGCAGCAAGCCGTCCAGTTCCTGCACGGGCTCGCGGTCGAACAGCTCGGGCTGCAGCAGCTTCACGCCCACCGTGCCTGCATGGGCCGCCCCGCGCCAGACGGCTTCGCTCACGTCGGCGCGGATGCGGGCCTGCACCTCGGCGGCGTCCGTGAAGCGCGTGTTGTTGAAACTGTTCAGGTAGAGCTTGAACGACTTGCTCTCGACGATGTTCGGCGTCTCGCACGGCACCGTCACATGGGCGATCGCCACCTGCGGTTTGCCGCGCGGGTTGAGCCAGGAGAGCTCGAACGCCGTCCACAGGTCGGCGCCGAAGAAGGGCGGTGTATCGCCAATGCCGATCTCCGCCCGCTTGCCGGCCCGGGGAATCGGAAAGAGCAGGGCGGCGTCGTACTGGTCCGCATAGGCGGATGCGCGACCCAACTGCGATTGTTCGGGGGTGTTCATGGAACTCCGTGTTTCTGTTTGCTATTAATTTAATAGCTATGGAGGCAATGAGAACTAGGGCGTCAAGCCGATTTCATTCGAACTTGCGTTCGCGCAGCCATTTGGTGGCGATCCACTTCTCGCCGGCGATCACCGGCGCGCCGCCGTGCAGCGTGCGCGTGGACGGGTGGGGGCGCTCGTAGCTGAAGAACACCGCGTTGCCCTGGCGTGGCGCGATCTCCAGGTGCACGTCGGGGAAGGTGGTGCCGCCGCCCTTGTCCGGGTTGTTCAGGTAGATCACCAGCGTGGCCACCCGCTGCCCGCCGCGGCGCAGGATGGTCGGCGTGCCGGGCTCGGCAGGGTCGAAGTAGTCGTAGTGGGGCTTGTATTCCGCGCCCGGGCGGTAGTGCAGCACCTGCAGGCCTTCGCCGTTTTCCAGCGGCCAGTTCACCAGCTTGGCGATGCGCTCTTCCAGGAGGCGCACCACCGCGTTCTCGCCGATCTGGAAGAACATGCCGTCGCTCGTGCGGTCGTCGTTCACCTCTTCGCCGCCCGTTCGCGTGGCCACGGTGAGCGAGCGCGCCATGCGCGGTTCGGCTTCGGCGATCAGCGCTTCGCACTCCTCGGGCGAGAGCAGGTTGCCGAACAGCACCACGCGGGGCTGGGCCATGGACATGAGCACCTCGACCTGGCGGTCGCCCACGTCGATGAAGAGCGGCGATTCGCCCACGGCCGGCTCGGGCACGCGCGAGGCGGGAGGCTGCCCCTGCTGCACCGCCAGCGCTTCCAGGTGGTCGCGCAGCACATGCTCCATGGCGTGCGCGGCCACGTCCTCCCGCCAGCCCGCGTCGAGCATCGACTGGAGCACCACCGGCGCCTGAAAACCGGCCTGGGCCTGCGCGATGATCCATTCGCGCAGCTCCGGCGTCACGGATTGGGACGGGGCATCGGCCGGGGCGGAGGAGGTGGTCTGGCGGGAACGTGCGGGCATGGCGTGGTGGGCGTCAGTGGCGTTGGCGTTGGCGTTTCGGGAAGAGGAATCCAGTCGATCGTCGGGGCCGGGGGGCGCGGGGCCATCCGCCCTCAGGCGGCCTTGCGGCGGAACACGAGCCGCTCCGGCGTGGAGGCGGCACTGGCGAAAGCATAGCCTTCCAGGTCAAAACCCTCGAGCTGGCGCGGTGTGGTCACCTGGTGCTGGATGGCATGGCGCGCCATGAGCCCGCGCGCCCGCTTGGCGTGGAAGCTGATGATCTTGTAGGCCCCGCCTTTCCAGTCCTCGAACACGCATTCGATGACGCGCGCCTTCAGCACCTTGCGGTCCACCGACTTGAAGTATTCCTGTGACGCCAGGTTGACGACCACCGGCGTGGCGTCGGCCGCCAGTTGCCGGTTGAGGTGCTCCGCAATCGACGCGCCCCAGAACTGGTACAGGTTGGCGCCCGCATCGGTGGTGAGCCGGGTGCCCATTTCCAGGCGGTAGGGCTGCATGCGGTCCAGCGGGCGCAGCACGCCGTACAGGCCGCTCAGGATGGCGACATGGCGCTGGGCCCAGTCCAGCTCATCCAGCGTGAGCGAGCGGGCCTGCAGGCCTTCGTACACATCGCCGTTGAAGGCCAAAACGGCCTGGCGTGCATTGGCCGCGGTGAACTTCGGACGCCATGCGGCATACCGCGCCACGTTCAGCGCGGCCAGCGGGTCGCTGATGCCCATCAGGGCGGCAACGTCCTGCGGCGACTTCTGCCGCAGAACTTCGATGAGCCGGGTGGACTGGGGGACGAACTGCGGCAGCGTGTGCCCGACGCCCTCGGGCAGGGGCGTGTCGTAGTCCAGGGATTTGGCGGGAGACAGCAGGAACAGCATGGGGGTCGCGATGGTCCGGTGACCTCGGAGGGGGAAGTGGAAAGCCCGGCAGCGGGCTTTCCAGCAAAGACGACAACCGGCCCGGGGCATTGCACCGCGGGCCGGCGGCGCCGCATCAGGCGGCGGGCGGCTGCTCGAACGGCAGCGTCAGGTCTCGCAGGTCGCGGCGCGTTTCCACCAGCACCAGCGGGCCTTCATCGATCGCCACCACCGGGGGGCGTTCGCGCGGCACATGGACCGGGCGCGGTTCGGCCGCGATGGCGGCCTGCGCGGCGGCGATCTTCTCCGCATCGGAGTTGACCCACTGCAGGCCCGAGGTCTGGGCGACCTGGTTCAGCTCGTCCACCGGCAGGGTGAATGCCTGGACCCGTGGCATGGCGCCATTCGGCTGGGCAGGGGCTGCGGCTTGGGCTGGAGCAGCGGCAGCAGGCTGCAGCACGGGGGCTGGCACGGGCGTTGGCGCCACCGGAGCCACCGGAGCCACCGGAGCCACCGGGCCGACAGGCGCCGCCGGTGCGACGGGAGCGACCGGGTCGACAGGTGCCACGGGCGAGGGCTATGCCAACGGCACGGCTGGTGGGCAGATCACGTTGACGTCGTCGTCCGCGCCCTTCAGTCCGCAGGCTCCCGTCACGCTGACGGGAGACGCGAGCCTGAGCAATGCCGGCGTGCTCACCATCGCGGACGGCGCCATCACCGGCAACAAGATCGCCAACCTCAGCGTCAACAATGCCAACATTGCCGTGAATGCCATCACCACCAGCAAGGTGGCGAATGGCACCGTGACCACCAGCAAGATGGCCGACCAGGCGATTTCCACGCTCAAGCTGCTGGACTCGGCGGTGACCAACGTCAAGCTGGCCGACGATGCGGTGAGCGTGTCCAAATTGCAGGGAGGTGCCTCCGCCGCGGCCCGAACCTACCTGCGCTCGGACGGCGTGTGGGTGCAGCCCGGGCAGCTCGTACAGGGCGGCACCCTGACATCGGGCTCCACCGTGCCCAGCACCCCGACCGGAGGGGTCTACTACGCGGCCCAGGGCGGCAGCACGCTGAACCTGCCCCCCGCGAACGTGGCGGGGCAGACGCTCACCATCATCACCCTCGATCCACAGAACGGCGCGTCGGTCATCCTGCAGGCCTCGGGCGCGGACACC
Source organism: Acidovorax sp. KNOB132 (assembly GCF_057541515.1). Taxonomy (NCBI): domain Bacteria; kingdom Pseudomonadati; phylum Pseudomonadota; class Betaproteobacteria; order Burkholderiales; family Comamonadaceae; genus Acidovorax; species Acidovorax sp. KNOB132. Next base: position 4,169 of record NZ_BAAJYT010000029.1, on the reverse strand, counting down.
ATCGTGAATGCAAGCTTCAGCGGCAACGGCATCGGCAGCACCTTGCAGGGCGCCTTCAAGTACTTCCTGCTCAGCGACGGCAACGGGCGGTGGTTCGTGAACTGAAGAGCCCCTGCCGCAAAACGGCGGCGCCTTGCCCACCGCCGCCCGGTTCACGCCTTCGGCCCGGTCCCCTGCGGCCCCACCGCCGACATTCCGATGCCCAGCACCGCCAGTGCCCCCGTCAGCCCCACGATGGCCGGCCACCCGCCGTGCTGCCAGAACCATCCGCCCATCGATCCGACCACGCTCGAACCCATGTAGTAGAACCAGAGGTAGAGCGATGCCGCGTGCCCCTTGGTCAGCCCGGCCAGCGGGCCGATGGATGAACTGGCGATCGAGTGGCCGATGAAGAAACCGGTGGTCACCAGCGCGATGCCGGCGAACACGCCCCACAGCGACGGCGACAGAGTGAGCAGCGTGCCGCCCAGCATAAGAGCAAAGCCCGCGGCGAGCAGCCCACGCCGGCCCAGGCGGTCCGCCAGCCGACCCGCCACGGACGACGACACGATGCCGAAGCCGAACACCAGGAACATCAGGCTGATCTGCGTCTGGCTGAGGCCGTAGGGTGCGCCGGACAGGCGGAACGTGGCGTAGTTGAACAGCGTCACGAAGATGCTCGTCAGCAGAAAGCCGATGGCGAACAGCCGCAGCAGCCCGCGGTGGCGCAGGTGGCCGCCCCAGGCCCGAAGGTGGTAGCGGATCTGCAGCCCGGGCTGGGGCGTGAAGTGGCGCGACCGCGGCAGCAGCACGAGAAAGCCGATGGCCGACAGCAGGCACAGCGCGCCCAGGCAGCCCAGCGCGGCGCGCCAGCTCACCCATTCGGTGAGCACGCCCATGCCCACGCGCCCCATCATTCCGCCGAACGCCGTGCCCGCCACATACAGGCCCATGGTGTGCGCCAGATGGCGCGGGTCGATCTCCTCGGCCAGGTAGGCCATGGCCACGGCCGGCACGCCGCCCAGCACCAACCCTTCCAGCGCGCGGGCCACCAGCAGACCATGCCAGCTGGGCACGATGGCCGCGGCGATATTCAGCAGCGAGGCCAGCGCCATCGAGGCGAACATCAGCCCGCGCCGCCCCAGCGCCTGCGAAAACGCCCCCGCCAGCACGATCGCCACGGCCAGCAGGCCGGTGGTCAGCGACAGCGGCAAGGCGCTCTGCGCGGGGCTGATGCCAAATGATCGGGCAAACGCCGGCAGCAGCGGCTGCACGCAGTAGATGAGCGAAAAACTGGCGAAGCCCGCCAGGAACAGCGCCGCGGCGGCACGCCGGTAATCCGCGGAGCCGCGCGCGATCCAGCCCGAAGCGGATGTGCCCGGCGGCGTGGATCGAGCCGAGGACGGTTCGGCCAAGGGCATGGCGGAAGGCGGGGCGAGGTCTGGAGAGGCGGTCAACGAAGGCATGGGTCGAACAATGGACAGCAGAGCAAGGCGGCAAGGGAAAGGCGCTGCGCCGAAAGGCAGCCAGCGCTGGAATCTAGGCGCTTCCCTCATATATGTCCAATATATGATTCATCTCATCACCATACCTATTTCAGATACCCGATGGAACTGCGCCACATCCGCTACTTCATCGCCGTGGCCGAGGAAGGCAATTTCACCCGCGCCGCGGCGCGCCTGGGCATCGCGCAGCCGCCGCTGAGCCTGCAGATCAAGGACCTGGAAGCCGAGGTGGGCGTGCCGCTGTTCCACCGCGTGCCGCACGGCGCGCAGCTCACCGACGCGGGCCGCGCTTTCCTGGACGGTGTGGGTGGCCTGCCGGCGCGCACCTTCGACGCCGTGCGCGCAGCGCAGCGGGCGGCGCGCGGCGAGGCGGGCGTATTGCACCTGGGCTTCACCGGCTCGTCCGCGCTCAATCCCGTGGTCGTGCAGGCCATCCGCTCGTACCGCCGCGGATTCGCGCAGGTGGAACTCAGGATCGACGAGGGCAACTCCCTCACCCTGGTGGAGCGGCTGCGCGACGGGCGGCTGGACATCGCCATCCTGCGCCCGGACGGCCTGGACGCCCAGGGCCTGCACTTTCACCGCTATCCGGACGAGCCGCTGATCGTGGCGCTGCCGACCAGCCACGCCGCCTCGCGCAGGGGCCCGCGCATCGATCTGCTGAAGTTGCGCGGCGAGCCCTTCATCCTCACGCCCCGGCCGCTCGGCCCCAGCCTGTTCGATGCCTCGGTGGCGGCCTGCCGCGCGGCGGGCTTCGAGCCGCAACTGGGCCCCACGGCGCCGCAGATCGTGTCGATCCTCGCACTGGTCGCCGCCGAGCTGGGCGTGGCACTGGTGCCTGCCTCCATGCGGCACCTGGCCTTCAAGGGCGTGGCTTACCGTTCGCTCAGCAGCCAGTCGGCCCTGGTGAGCCTGGCCGTCGCCCACCGCGAGGGCGACCGTTCGCCCTTCGTGCAGAACTTCGTCGCGCTGGCCCGGCCCGCGGCCCGGTAGGCCAGGGCACGCTTTCCGGCACGCGCGCCGCCCGGGTCACACCTTGCCGGCGACCCCCGCCGATTCGAAGCTCGCCATCTCGCGCAGCACCGCGCAGGCCGATTGCAGCAGGGGCCAGGCCAGCGCAGCGCCCGAGCCCTCGCCCAGCCGCAGGCCCATGTCCAGCAGCGGCTCGGCCTGCAATTCGCCCAGCAGCAGCGTGTGGCCCCGCTCGCCCGATCGGTGGGCGAACACGCAGCGCTCCAGCACGGCGGGTGCCAGGCGGCTGGCCACCAGCACGGCCGCGCTGGTGATGAAGCCGTCCACCACGATCACCCGGCGCTCGCTGGCGGCCTGCAGCACTGCGCCCACCAGGGTGGCCACCTCCAGCCCGCCCAGCGCGGCCAGTGCCTGCAAGGGCTCGGTGGCATCGGCATTGGCCTCCAGCGCCTGCTGCAGCACCGCGCGCTTGCGCGCCACGCCCTCGGCATCCAGGCCGGTGCCCGCGCCCGTGCAGTCGCCGATCGGCAGGCCGCACAGGCGCGACAGCAGCAGCGAGGCGACCGATGTGTTGCCGATGCCCATCTCGCCCAGCAGCAGGGCATTGCCCGGCAAACGGCGCACGATGGCACTGCCATGGGCGATGGCCTGCGCGCATTGGTCCGCGGTCATCGCCGGGCCCACCGAAGCATCGGCCGTGCCGGCTGCCACGCGGCAGTGGCTGAGCAGGCGCGGCTGCCCCGGCGCGCTGTCGCGCGGCGCAATGGCGCGCGCCACGCCGCAGTCGGCAACGGTCAGGTCCAGTCCGTGCTGGCGCGCCAGCACGCTCACCGCTGCGCCGCCAGCCAGGAAGTTCTCCACCATCTGCCAGGTCACATCGCTCGGAAAGGCCGACACGCCGCGTGCCGCCAGGCCATGGTCGGCCGCGCACACCAGCATCTGCGGCTGGCGCAGCTCGGGCGCCTCGGTGCCCAGGATGCGGCCGATGCGCAGCGCCAGCGACTCCAGCCGGCCCAGGGCGCCCAGCGGCTTGGTCTTGTGGTCCAGCAGGTGCTGCAGGCGCGCGGCCAGGGCCTCATCGGACAACGGAGCCACGGCGGGCAGCGGCGGGTTGGCGGCAAGGGTCATCGGTCATTCACTCCACGAAAACGGTGGGAAAAACAAAACAGGAAAGGCTTCCGCGCCGCACGCCGTGGCTGGCGCTCCGCACCGGGTCATGCGCGGCCCCGGTGGGCCTGCAGCCACTGCGGGCTGAACCACGTGTCGATGCCGCCGGCCAGCCGGTCGAACACGGCGTCGAGCGTGGGAGCGTCGGCCCCGAAGAGCGCGCGCAGGATGCCCGCGTCCTCGAATAGGCCATGCAGGTACAGCCCCAGCACGTTGCCGCGCGCGTTCTGCCATGCCAGGCCCGGGATCACGGCATGCGCCACGTCGCCCGCCGCAGCCATCGCCGGGTGCTGCGCGGTCTGGCCATGGTGGATCTCGTAGCCCTGCACCGCCGTGCCGGCCAGCGCCTGCCAGGCGCCGTGCGCGGCGCCGAACGCGGTGCGGGTGTGGCGCACGGTCTTGGCAGGCTCGAAGGCCGTCACCAGCGGCAGCAGGCCCAGGCCCGCCGCGTTGCCGTCCACGCCGTGCGTGTCGATGAGGGCCTCGCCCAGCATCTGCAGGCCGCCGCAGATGCCCAGCACCCGCCCGCCCCGCGCCGCGTGCGCG